>NZ_JBHYRR010000014.1:0-74457 GCF_047974155.1 Megasphaera jansseni
TAATCCCATACGACAAACGATGAACGACCTACGATCAACGTAAAAAGAGGCTGTCTTAATGCGACAGCCTCTTTTTCTTATGCTATTTCCGGCAGCACGGAGGCAATTTGGAATCGTCCCCCGTTTTTGTTTTTCCACCGGATGAGCAGCTGCCTGAGCAGTTGCCGCAGCAGCTGGCCGTTCCGTTGAACAGGCCGCGGATATGGTGGATGAAGTACGCTACGGCGATAAGGACGACGATAGCGACGATAATCGTTGCAGGACTCATAGATATACCTCCTTTCGGGATTAGCGATTATTAGTTGTGAAATCAACCTCTCCGGCCCTTTGGGCCACCTCCAGCCCGGCTCTCCGTTTTGGCAACCGTCCTGTGTTTCCCTGCGGTCAACGCCTGACGGACCAAAAAGGGCCTATGAGGGGAGGCTTAAAATCAACCTCTCCGGCCCTTTGGGCCACCTCCCCTATGAGGGGAGGCAAGCCACTAGCCACTAGCCACTAGCCACTAGCCACTAGCCACTAACATTATACGTTATGGGAGAGGCTGCTTCAAGCCTTAGGCGCCGAGGCCGGCCATGAGAGCCAGGTGATAGGTGGCAAAGGCCAGGACGTACGAGAGTACGAGGCACATAGCGTCGCAGGCGAGGAGCATTTTCCAGGAACCGGTTTCACGTTTGATGACGGCCATGGCAGCGACGCACGGCATGTAGAGCAGTACGAAGACCATGAGCGAGAGGGCGACGGCCTGGTTGAAGTCCGGATCATCGCGGAGATAAGCGACGATGCCCGATTCGTGGGTGTCGTCACCGCCAACGCTGTAAATCGTGCCCAGCGTAGATACCATGACTTCTTTAGCAGCCGTGCAGGCGATGAGGCCTACGCCGATCTTCCAGTCAAAGCCAAGCGGTGCGATGACCGGTTCTACGAAATGACCGAGGCGGGCGGCATAGGACTGCTGGAGTTTTTCAGCGGTCTGCTGGTCGTCGAGTTTGGACGATTCGTCGTCGGCATCTGCTTTGGCATCAAAGAGCGGCAGAGCCTGAGCGAAGACGGCCGGATTCTGTTCCTGGAGGTCGGCGAAGCTCTGCGGATATTTGCCCATGAACAAGTTGTCTTCTTCTTCTTCGGAATTCTTGACCTGGTCTTCGACGGAGCTCAGGGCGGCAGCCGGGTTCAGGGCGTTGCCTGTATCGGCTTCATCTTCATCGGCTTCGTCAGCGGCTTCATCAGCAGCAGCGACCATGGATTCATACATATCATTCAATTCAGCATTGTCTTCGATAGCGCTGAGGCCATAGGACTGGAGGATGTCAGACTGTTTCTGTTCCATTTCAGCCGTGACCTGGTCTTTGGCTGCATCGAAGTCCTGAGAGTATTCGACGTCCATCGGGTATGCCGTGAGGAACCAGACCAGGATGGATGCGCCGAGGATGAAGGTACCGGCTTTTTTGAGGTACAAGACGGTGCGTTCCCACATGTGCATGAGGACGCCCTTCAAGGTCGGAATGTGATACGGCGGCATTTCCATGACGAACGGTTCCTGTTCCCCTTTAAAAGTCGTATGACGGAGGACCAGGGCGACGCAGACGGAAATGATGATGCCCAGGAGATATACGCCGAAGAGGACGGTACCACCGTGACCGGAAGCGCCGAAGAAAGCGGCGATGAGCAGGGTGTATACCGGCAGGCGGGCACCGCAGCTCATGAACGGGCAGGCCAGGATCGTGACCAGACGGTCTTTTTCGTTATCCAGGGTACGAGCGGCCATGATGCCCGGTACGTTGCAGCCAAAGCCGAGGATCATCGGGATAAAGGACTTGCCGTGCAGCCCCAGGGCACGCATGGCGCGGTCAATCAGGAAAGCGGCGCGGGCCATATAACCCGTATCTTCGAGAAGGCTGATGAATAAATACAAGAGGACGATAAGGGGAACGAAGGAAAGGACGGAACCGACACCGCCGATGACGCCGTCGACGACGAGGGAGCGGAGCTGTTCATCTTCGATGACATCGCTGCACCAATCGCCGAGCATGGAAAAGCCCGTGTCGAGCCAGCCCTGCGGATAAGCGCCGACGTTGATGACGACGACGAACATGAGCCACATGAGGGCCAGGAAAATAGGAATCCCTAAATACCGGTTGGTCAGGACACTGTCGATTTTATCAGACAAGGAGTCGCTCGAACCGACATTGATAATCGATTTATTGAATACGTCAGTTGCGAATTGGTATCGGCATTGAGCGAAATAGAAGTCCAGATCAATCTTATTGGCCAGGGAATCACGCAGGGTCGAAGCCAAAGCCAGGATGGACTGTGTCCCTTCCATGGCGCGTACCTTGGCGATGGCGTCGGAGTCGTTTTCCAAAAGCTTGACAGCCAGCCAGCGGACCGGATACTTGATGATGCCCATTTTTTCAATGGCATCGGTCAGGTTGGCAATGGCCGGTTCGACATCGGAGCCATAATCGACCTTGGCGTTGACCAGGTTCTGGGTCTGCGTACCGGAAATGGCATCGAGCAGTTCTTTGGTGCCGATGTTCTTGCTGCCGACGAGGGGCACGACGACGGCGCCGAGCTGCTGTCCCAGTTTCTTGAGGTCGATCTTGACGCCCATGCGTTCAGCGATGTCCATCATGTTCAGCGCGATGACCATGGGGCGGCCCAGTTCGACGAGCTGTGCAGCCAGATACAAGTTACGTTCCAGGTTGGACGCATCGAGGACATTGACGATGATGTCCGGTTTTTCATTGATGATGACGTTACGGGCTACGACTTCATCCAGGGACCGTGCCGTCAGGCTGTATGTGCCAGGCAGGTCGACGAAGAGCAGGTCCTTGCCGTTGAAGGTACGATGACCTTCCTTCTTTTCGACAGTAACGCCAGGATAGTTGCCGACGTGCTGTTTCGCGCCGGTAATGTTGTTAAAAATCGTCGTTTTACCGCAGTTCGGATTGCCGGCCAGGGCAATCTTGATTTTTGCTGCATTTTCCATGACTACTATGTACCCCCTTTTATTGTTCGACAGCGACGGAAATCATCGCCGCTTCATTCATGCGCAGTGCCAGTGCGCACCCTTTGACTTTTACCTCAATGGGGTCTCCGAGCGGGGCCTTTTTGAAGACTGAAATGTGCGAGCCTTTGACGACGCCCATGTCGACGAGGCGGTGCTGGATGTTCCCCCGTCCCTGCAGGGCATCGACGACGCCCGACTGGCCGACTTTCATGTCGGCTAACGAAACAATTTTCATGACTAACTCCCCTTTGCTCACCTCAGACGGCTGTTTCCGTCGTCCGGGCTGCTAATATGTTTTTCAGCGCGTTCGAGCTGCTCGTATGGGAACGGACGACTTCGACGTTCTTGCGCTGGGCTTCTTTGATAGCGCAGCGGACCATACTATGGCTCACGGTGCTGGTGAACAACACGACAAGATCCGGCGATCCGATTTTCGACTTGAAATCGCTGGGTACCTGTGTAAAGACCTTTGCCTTATAATCGTACTCTTTGCAGATACGCTTATAGCGACAAACCATACAATCATTTCCACCTACGATGACGACACTCATTTACATCGCTCCTTTCAGCTCCGTAAATAATACTCACACATCCCTTCTGATTAATGATAATACATTTCATTACCATAAACATTATATATTTTTTCACAAACTGTGTCAATAGTTGCTATTGAAATTCATTTATAAAAAAAGGGCCTGTCGCATAACGACAAGTCCTTTTGTAGGGGCGCCACGTGGGGCGCCCGTTTCTGCCCGATGTGGGAATGTGTCCATCTCCCGGACGGGCTCGCCACGTGCGAGCCCCTACAAACTTTTTGAGGGATTAGGGGTTAGCAGTTAGGGGTTAGGGGCTAGTGGCTCGTGGCTAGCGGATGGTTTTAAATTTAGATAGAAAAGAACCTCTCCGGCCTTTCGGCCACCTCCCCTATGAGGGGAGGCTGTGGCATGCTTAAAGACGCTTACAACGTTATACAGGCCACCTCCCCTATGAGGGAGGCTGCTATGCCGGGCGTCTGGTGGGACGGGCCGGTTTGAGGATGCGGACGCTGTTGAGGACGACGGCCAGGGTAGCTGTATTGTGGATGACAGCGGCCCAGAGGGGGCTGATCTTCCCTAAGGCGCCGAGCAGCATGGCTGCCGAGTTGACCACAATGGTGGCCGTGAAGTTCTGGTTGATGGCCCGCATCGTTTCCCTGCCGATGTAAAGGGCATCGTACAGTTTCGACGGGTCTTCCGAACGGATGGTGATGGCTGCCGATTCGGCGGCGATGTCCGTCTTGTTGCCGCCGAGGCTGACGCCGATGTCGGCAAAGGCCAGGGCCGGTGCGTCGTTGATGCCGTCGCCGACCATCATGACGTTGCCCCGTTTCTGCATCTTCATGACGTAGTTGGCTTTGTCTTCCGGCAGGATTTCGGCGTGATACGAGTCGATATCCATGTCGCGGGCGACTTCGGCGGCGACGTCTTTCGAGTCGCCTGTGAGCATGACGACTTCGTCGATGCCCAGGCGGCGCATGCGGTTCAAGGTCTTCTTCATGCCCGGACGGACCGGATCCTGGATGACCAGGAAGCCCAGGTACTGGCCGTTGCGGGCGATGTACAAGAGGTTCTTGCCCCAGGTCTTGTTATCCGTCGCCGGCATGCCTTCGATGCCTTCTTCCGTCATGAAGCGGCGGCTGCCGACGAGGACTTCCCCGCCTTCGTAGCCTTCAAAGTCGGGCACGTTGGCTTTCATGCCGCGGGCGACGACGGTTTCCGACGAAGCATGAGGCGGCGTCTGCCAGCCCTGGGCGTTGACGTATTTCTGGACGGCTACGGCCAGGGGATGGACGGAATGCATTTCGGCCGAAGCGGCGAGGAGGATCATTTCCTTATCGTCCACGCCTTCGACCGTTTCGATGTGGTCGATCTGGGGAACCCCCATGGTGATGGTCCCGGTCTTGTCGAGGACGACCGTGTCGATGTCGGCCAGGTTTTCGATGTAGTTGCCGCCCTTGATGAGGATACCCTTGCGGGCTGCCACGCCGATGGCTGCCGAGATGGCCGTCGCTGTTGACAATTTCAGGCCGCACGAGAAGTCGATGAACAAGAGGTTGAGGACGCGCTGCCAATCTTTCGTCGCCCCGTAGACGATGGCTGCACCGATGAAGGAGATGGGAACCAGGAGGTTGGCCATCTTATCGGCAAAATTCTGGACCGGCGCCCGGCGGGTCTGGGCTTCTTCGACGAGGTGGATGATCTGGGCCAGGGACGTGTCGGCGCCGACTTTTTCGACGCGGATGACCAGGTCACCGGCTTCGATGACACTGCCGGCATAAACCGGCGATTTTTCCTGCTTGATAGCCGGATTCGATTCGCCCGTAATGGAGGCCTGGTTGACGGCGGCATTGCCGCTGACGACGCTGCCGTCGACGCAGATCTTTTCACCGAGGTGGACGGCGATGAGGTCGCCCCGCTTCAGCGATTCGACAGGGACCTTGCGTTCATGGCCGTTTTCGACGAGCCAGACATCGCGCTGGTCCAGTTTGAGGAGCCCCGAAATCTGACGGCGTGCCTTTTCGGCAGCATATTCGGTCATCATTTCAGCCCCGTTGGACAGTGCCAGGAGAGTCAGGCTCGATTCAGGCTTGCCCGCCAGGACGGAGGCAGCCACAGCCGTTGCCGTCAGGGTATCGGCATTGGCCTGATGGTCTTTTACGAGTCCCATGATGCCGTTCTTAATGTAACGGCGTGCAATATATAAGGTAAATAATCGGCGAAACAAGAGGATCGACCCGTAGAATTCCGGATTGACCTTGCGCAGGATGTTCATGGCAATGAAGCCGCCGACGGAAATGATGGCTTCCCGGCGATAGGTGGCGACATCCATGTCGTCATTCTTGGCTTCTTTCTTGCGGCCATATTTATCTTCAAAGGCACGGACGAAGAGGTTCAGTGCCCGCAGGTCCAGCTGTCCCAGATAGTAGACCGTGACTTTCTTTTCTTCCACGATGGCGGATACGATGCCGCGGAGCTGGCGGAGCTTGACGCTCAGGACAGGGCGCATGCGGCTGGGGATCTCACTGTGCAGGAAGATAGTGTTACGCATGTACATGACTTAATGCCCCCTCAATAAAGACAGGGCCCACCACAGCATCTGCGGTCCTGACGGGCGCTGTCCCATAAATACGACTTTGCGCAGGCCGCGAAGGGTCAGAAGCAAGGCAGCGACCGTGCGCAAGTCAAAAAAACGGCCCGATTCGTTGCGGATGATGCCGCTGAAGAAAGCCCCCGTATCGCGGACCGCTTTAAGGTACGTCGTTTCTTCTTTTTTTTTGCCTTCCTGCTGCTCCGCATCGCAGACAGCGCTGATAATGCCTTCGACAGCGTTCGGGAAGAGACGGAAGCGGAAGAAGTTTTCCAACCGGTCCAGGGTCCCTTCGCTATGGGCAAAGACCAGGATGCTGCCGGTGACGGCGCTGACCTGGATGAACTGGACCTCCGGCAGGGTGCTGACTTTTTCTTCGATCAAAGAAGCCAGCTCCGGATTGCCGATGAGGGCTGCAGCACGGTAACGGCGACGGCCTTTCAAAACGGAAACGCAAGCGAACCGGGGCACATCCGCTGCCGGCTTTGCCGCCTGGACCTGAGGCCGGAACGTACCGGCGGGCGCAGCTGCGGCAGCCGCTTTGCCCTTCTTATTGTGGAACAAGTCGTATACGGCTTTGCCAATCGACGTGCCCACCATAAAACCTGAGGCATAAGACATGATTATCTTCTCCTTTCAACATGGGTCATGATATAATTTTCTACCCGTACGAGTTCCCGGTTGGCCCGCAGGACCTGCGGCCGGTAGGTGATCAAGACGGAACCCGTGAGGACATTGACATCGACCTTATCGATTTCTTTATAACTGGCAATGTAGGCGTAGACCTTGCGGCCCAATTCGGCATTGCCGATGAGTTTTTTACTGTGCAGGCGGATACGGCCTGGTAAGTAAGACGAAATGGAAACGGCTTTCATGATGAGATCCCATTTCGACGTCGGAATAATCATACAAGCAGTCCTTCCTGGTGTTGTTCCTCTTAAAAAGAGGCTGTCGCATTAAGACAGCCTCTTTTTACGTTGATCGTAGGTCGTTCATCGTTTGTCGTATGAGATTAAAAATATCAATCCATCGCGATGAACGATGAACTACGAACGAAAAACTTTTAAGTTTAAGGGGCCTCGCATGATGGCAAAAAACCTTCGTGCGACAGCTCCTTTTTAAGTGGTTAGTGGCTAGTGGTTAGTTGTTAGCAGATGGCTTTAAATTTAAAGGCTTCCGCTGAAACCGCAAAGGCCTTCCCTACAAACTTATTTAGCCTGTGCGGCTTCCTGAGCTGCAATCATGTCTTCCAATTCTTCTTTCTGGCGCTGTAATTCAGCGAGCGGTACCGAAGCAGTCATGGCACCGGCAGCGGGCTGCTGCATAGCCAGGAGCTGCTGTTCCCGTTCGGACATGAGTTTATAACCGAAAACACCAGCGACGACACCGATACCTAAGCCAATCCAAAAGTCTGTATTCTGAAACATACGACACATCTCCCTTGAAAAAATTGATATTCATTTACGTCTTTTATTATAAAGTGTCTCCCTTCGCATGTCAATAGCGTTTATCAAATTCAATATAACGTTTTGTTTACAAGATGGTCTATTTCGAAGGAGATTCGCAAGAAAATGCCCAATTTTCAAGGGCTACCCCATTTATTTTACTGACAAAATTTGTTATAATGTAAGAACATTCTTATGTATATAATCTGTAAATTTTGAAATTATATCTTAAAATTTTGAAAGGTGTGACTTTCTTGTTCAATAGGTCTCTCTTAAAATCCGTTCAATCGGCCATCGCTGAAGCACCGGACAAACGGATTTTGTCCCTTTCTTTTGAAAATAAAACGTACTTCATCAAGCGCCGCATGGGCAATGGCCGCAATGCCTTTGCCAAGCAGAACCCGTCGGCCGCTTTCTGGTGCGAAGCGTACAAAATCATGACCGTCAACGCCCGCCTGCCCCTGGCACCGAAGCTGGTCCTCCTGGATGAAGACTTCTTCGTCATGGAAGCTGCCGGCAAGACGCTGCAGGGCGTTGCCAAGGAAGCGGAATATGCCGCCGTCCGTAAGGAGGCCTTTGAAAAAGCGGGCCAGGGCCTGGCCCGCCTCCACGCTGCCGGCCTGCACCACGGGCGGCCGGCCCTGCGGGACATCGCCTACGATACGGACACCGGGACGATCACCTTCCTCGACTGGGAAAACGAAAAGAAATTCGTCGACGCGCCGGCGCCGGTCCTGGACCTGTTCCTCTTCCTGCACAGCTGCTTCCGCGAAGAATGGAAAGATGACACCCTCATCAACGCCGCCGTCACCGGCTACCAGGCCATCGAAGGCAGTGCGCAGACGATAGCCGCCCTGAAAGCCTTCATCGCCGACCATCATACCCTCTTCGCCTGCTGTCATGCCCTGGTCCCCTTCGGCTGGATCGACGTCGTCTCCGTCGACAAGGCCAGGGCCTATATCCTCCAGAACCTATAGCACTGAAAAAGCCGCCGCACAGCGGATATAGCCGCCGGGAAGTTCCTCGGCGGCTTTCTTCATCTGCAGGGCCAGCAGGATGGGCAGCAGGTCGGCGACGGCGAGGCCCGTCTTTTCCAGGAGCTCGCTCACCGGCGCCGCCCGATCGAAGGGAATGACGTCGATGACAGCCTGTTCGGCTGGGCTCAGGCCAGGCCTTTCCGCATGGGATATGGTCTCCGGTCCCTGCCAGCCGCGGCGGCGGAATTCCCGGACCACATCGTCGGCACAGGTCAAGGGAATGGCGCCGAGCTGCAGCAGGTGGTTCGTCCCCCGGCTGGTCTCAGAAAAGACACTGCCCGGCATGGCAAAGACGTCGCGCCCTTCGTCGAGAGCGAAATCGGCCGTAATCAGGGAACCGCTGCGCAGGGCCGCTTCGACGACGATCGTCGCGGCCGCCATGCCGGCGATGATGCGGTTGCGGGCCGGGAAATTCCGGGACAGCGGCTCGACGCCGAAAGCATATTCCGAGATGACGGCGCCGCCACTGTCGACGATGTGCCGGAACAGGGCCTTGTTCTCCCTGGGATAGGTCCGGTCCAGGCCGTTGGCGGCGACGACGACAGTCCGCCCCTTCCCCTTCAGGGCGCCCCGATGGGCCCGCGTATCGATGCCCCTGGCACCGCCGCTGACGATGGTGAAGCCCTGGGCGGCCAGCTCGGCAGCCAGCGTCTCGGCAGCGTTCAGGCCATAGGGGCTGGCCCTACGGGAGCCGACGATGGCGATACTGCTGCTGTCACGCTGCATCGTCCCCTGACAAAAGAGGACCAGCGGCGGCTGGGCGATGAAGGGCAGCCAGCTGGGATAGTCGTCATCCCATAAGGCGACGGGCCGTACGCCATAAAAAGCCAGTTTGTGCTGGAATGTCTCCCAATCAAAAACATTTCGTTCTTGCCTGAGCTGAGAAAAAACCTTGGCCGGCATCCCTATCTGGCGCCGCAGGTCTTCATCCCAGACGGCGTCCCAGGCCTGCCGGGGCGAGCGGCAGACGTCGAGGAGGGCCTGCAGGCGGCGGCTGCCACAGCCCGGCAGGGACTGCAGGGCCGCAGCGTACATCGTTTCCTGATCCACATTCATCCCTCCTTCATGGCTGGTGCATCTTATTGCGGTAACTGATGGCTTCGGCGACGTGATCCTTGGCGATGACCGGTTCTTTGGCCAGGTCCGCGATCGTCTGGGATACTTTGATGATGCGGTCGTAACTGCGGGCGCTGAGACGCAGGACGTCGAAGGCTTCACGCAATAAGTGCTGGGCCGCCTCGGTCAGCTGGCACGTCGCCCGTATCTCCCGATGCCCCATATGGGCATTGCAGGTACAGCCATAAGGTGCCAGACGCTCCTGCTGCCGGTGGCGCGCCGACAGGACCCGCGAGCGGATAGACGCCGACGGCTCAGCCTGCCGCCGGGCCGTCAATTCCCGGTACGCCGGCCGTTCGACGCGGACATGGAGGTCGATGCGGTCCAGGAGGGGACCGGAGATCTTATGGGTATACCGGCGTATTTCACTGTCCGAACAGGTACAGCCTTCATCGAAGCCGTAACGGCCGCAGGGGCAGGGATTCATGGCTGCCACCAGGACGAAACGCGACGGATAGGACAAGGCCGCCTGGACACGGGCGATGTGGACGACGCCGTCTTCCAGGGGCTGGCGCAGGACTTCCAGGACGGACCGCGGGAACTCCGGCAGCTCGTCGAGGAAGAGGACGCCGTGATGACTGAGCGTCACTTCGCCGGGCTTGGGGATGGATCCGCCGCCGACGAGGCCGGCCATGGAAATGGTATGATGAGGGCTGCGGAAAGGCCGCTGCTGCAGGAGCCGCCCCTTGCCCAGGAGGCCGGCGACGCTGTAGATTTTGGTCACTTCCAGGGCTTCGGCTTCACTCATGGGCGGCAGGATGGTCGGGATGCGTTTGGCCAGCATGGTCTTGCCGCTTCCCGGCGGGCCGATCATGAGGACGTTATGGCCGCCGGCTGCGGCGATTTCCAGGACCCGCTTGGCTTCCGCCTGGCCCTGGACTTCGGCGAAGTCGACATCATAATCCAGCTGGTCCGGCGCCAGCGGTTCCGGCCGGGCAGGATCCAGCGTCTTTTCCCCGGTCAGGCAGGCAGCGACGTCGCTGAGCGTGTCGACGCCGTAGACCCTGAGATCCGGACAGAGCAGGGCTTCGGCCGCATTGTCCCGGCTGACGAAGACAGTCTTCATCCCCTGGGCCGCCCCTTCCAGGACCATGGGCAGGATGCCGTTCACCGGACGGATGCGCCCGTCCAGGGCCAGTTCGCCCAGGAAGAGGCACTTTTCGCAGGCCTCTTCGGGAATCTGGCCGCTCGACACCAGGATGGCCACGGCCAGGCTCAGATCCAGGCCGGACGTGTCTTTTTTCAGGTCTGCCGGCGCCAGGTTGACCGTCAGGCGGCGCATGGGAAATTCATAGCCGCTGTTCTTGACGGCTGCCCGGACCCGTTCTTTAGCCTCTTTCACCGACGTAGCGGCCAGTCCGACCAGGTCGAATGACGGCAGGCCGTTGGAAATATCCGTTTCGACGGCGATGACATGGCCGTTCAGGCCCAGCGTCGCCGCCCCATAGATACGCGCGAACACAGCCTCACCGCCTTTCCGCCAGGAAGGCATGGGCGATGTGGCGGATAGCCGGCTGGCCGCCGTCGCCGGGCCAGACTTCGATGACGTCGAAGCGGCACGGCCGCTCCCAAAGGTCGAACTGGGCCAGGTAGGCCGAAGCCACGCGGGTGATCTTGCGGCGCTTGCGCTTTTCGACGGCTTCGCAGGGCAGGCCGTAAGCCTCCGTCGTCCGCGTCTTGACTTCGATGAATACCAGCGTATGGCCGTCATCGGCAATGATGTCGATTTCTCCCAGGCGGTTGCGGTAATTGCAGCAGCGCACGTGATAGCCCTTTTCCTGGCGCACATACGCCAGGGCCGCCTGTTCCCCATAATAGCCTAATAGATTCTTCTCCATGGCGATTCCCCTTTCTCTCTTCGTTCCGATTACTTCCATCGTAGCCGGGAAAGATTAAAAATGCATAAAAAAAAGACCCTTCCGGGCCTTTTTTCATGAGAAGAAGATTAAATTTTATGGATCATCAGGAAAGCGACGACGCCGATGAGCAGGACGATGGCAATGATGCGGGTCAGGGCCGCCGCCGTAATCGTCACCTGGCGCTGGGGCTTCCGTCTCCGGCGCCTTTCACTCATACGCCGGGCCAAGCCATTTCTTTGCCGCCTAAGATGTGGGCATGCATGTGATGGACCGTCTGGCCCGCCTTTTCACCGGTGTTGAAGACGACGCGGAAGCCGTCCTTGTCGAGCCCCATGACCTGGGCGACTTTCTGGATGGCATAGAGCATCTTGCCGGCGACGTCGGCATCGTCCGGCGTCAAATCGGCGATACTCTGGATATGTTTCTTAGGGATGACCAGGACATGGACCGGGGCGACCGGGTTGATGTCCTTGAAGGCGAAGAAATTGTCGTCTTCCCAAACTTTCGTGCTCGGGATTTCCCCGGCAATGATCTTGCAGAAAATGCAGTCTTCCATGATAAATTCCTCCTTTGGTGTGTGGGGTGTTCGTAGGGGCCCGCCAGACCGTCGTAATCATGCAGGCAGGATGCGTTCATGTTCCGGACGGGCTCGCCACGTGCGAGCCCCTACCCGTTTCGTGTCAGAAACTATTTTTTATCCTTTGCGACGAACGACGAACGACGAACGACCTACGACCTACGACCTACGACCTACGAGCTTCTGCCCGTCGCTGCCGGTGAGGGTGACTTCGACGACCGTGCCTTCGGCCTGGGCCGGAAGGTTTTCGACGACGGCGCGTTCGTAGTTTTCCGTAAAGCCTTCGCCCGTCGTGCCGTCCTGTTTTTCGATGAGGACCGACGCCGTCTGGCCGACCAGGGATGCCAGGAGCTCTGCCTTCTGGCGGGCCGACAGTTCATTGACGAGTTCGACGCGCCGTTTCTTTTCCGCCGTTTCGACCTGGTCCTTCATATCCGCTGCCGGCGTCCCCTTGCGCTGGGAGTACGGAAAGGCGTGGATATGGGAAAAGCGGAGGCGTTCCAGCGTCGCCATGGTTTCCTCAAAAAGCGCTTCCGTTTCGCCGGGAAAGCCCAGGATGAGATCCGTCGAGACGGTCAGGCCGTCGATGCGGCTGCGCAGGCGGGCGATGAGGTCTTCATATTCGGCTACCGTGTAATGGCGGTTCATGGCCTTCAGAATCGGATCCGACCCGGACTGGAGCGGCAGGTGCAGGTGCGGACAGATGCGGTCCGAACTGTTCATGACGTCAATCATGTCGTCACCGATTTCCAGGGACTCGATGGAGCCCAGGCGGATGCGGGCCACGTCCGTTTCCTTGACCAGGCGGTCCAGGATATGGGCCAGCGATGGATGATCCGCCAGGTCGCGGCCATAGGCGCCGAGGTGGATGCCGGTCAGGACGATTTCCTTGAAGCCCGCTGCGACCAGGCGCTTCGCTTCGGCGACGATGGCGTCGGGCTGACGCGATTTCAAGGCCCCCCGCGTATAGGGGATGATGCAGTACGAGCAGAAATTGTTGCACCCTTCCTGGATCTTCAGGTCGGCCCGCGTGTGTTCCACGGCCGACGGATAGAGGGGGATTTCCTCGAATTCGTCTTGGCGGCGCACGTCGTGGACGGCCGTGATGGCTTCCTCTTCCCCGTCGTGCAGGAGTTCGCGGACGATGGAGACGATGCGCCTGCGTTCATTGGTCCCGACGACGGCGTCGACTTCGGGCATGGCCGTCAGCAGTTCCGGATCGAGCTGGGCATAGCAGCCGGTGACGATGACCTTGGCCGCGTCGTTGCGCTTCTTCGTCCGCCGGATGAGCTGGCGGGATTTCTTTTCGCCGACCTGGGTGACCGAACAGGTATTGATGACATAGACGTCGGCCGGGCCGTCGAAATCGGCTTCCGTGAAGCCCGCAGCCAGGAAAAGGCCGCGCATACTGTCCGTATCGTACTGGTTGACACGGCAGCCAAGAGTGGCAAAAGCGATAGTTGGCATTACTTGAATCCTCTTTCGTACATAATGATAGACAGGGCCGCCAGCGACGCCGTTTCAGCGCGCAGGATGCGGGGCCCCAGGGAGACCGTGCGGCACCACGACAGATGCTGCGTGGCATAGGCGATTTCCTTTTCGGCATAGCCCCCTTCAGGGCCGATGGCGATGACGACGTCGCCGGTACGCACGTCGTGGCAGGCTTCCGACAAGGGCGCCGTCTCCTGTTCATAGGGGATGACGAAGCGCGTGTCGGCATAGGCATCGACGAGTTCCGTAAAGCCCATGACCGGCGCTACGTCTGGCACGTCGTCGCGGCCGCACTGTTTGGCCGCTTCCAGGGCCAGGCGCTGCCAGCGTTCGAGCCGTGCCTGCCGCCGTTTATCATCTAATTTTACTACACAATGCTCCATTTGTACAGGAACGATACGCCCGGCGCCGAGTTCCGTCGCCTTCTGGACGACCCAGTCGAACTTGTCGCCCTTGAGCAGGCCTGCCGCCAGGATGACCCGGCCGTTCGACGCCGGCCCGTCGGAAAGCTTGCGCGCCGGCGTGAGGTACGCCGAATGGCCTTCCATGCGGGTGATGAAACATTCATAGGTCGCACCGGTGCAGTCCGTGACGTTCAGCGTATCGCCGACGGTATGGCGCAGGACGACGACGACGTGGTGGGCATCGTCGGCGGATAATTCAAAAGTCCCGCAAATAGGAAAATCCGTGAAAATCTTACGCATAGTCTCACCTCTTCATCTGGACGGCATACCAGCCGCTCCGGAACTGTTCATCGACCCAGGTGAAGCCGACGGCAGCAGCAGCACGGCGCACTTCGTCGATGCGTTCGTCGATGATGCCGCTGGCGATGAGCGTACCGCCCTTTTTGAGATACGGCGGCAGCGTCGGCAGCAGGGCCAGGACGGCATTGGTCACCAGGTTGGCCACGACGACGTCGGCCTGCTGCCCTTGCGGGATGGCGGCCAGGAGGTCGCTGTTGGCGATGGTCAATTTGTCTTCGACGCCATTCAATTTGGCGTTGACCGCCGCCTGCTTGACGGCGACGCCGTCGAAGTCGACAGCCGTCACGTGGGATGCGCCCAGTTTGGCCGCGGCGATGGCCAGGATCCCCGTCCCCGTGCCGATGTCAAAGACCGTATCGCCGGCCTTCACCGTATCTTCCAGATACTGGACGCACATGCACGTCGTATCGTGGAAGCCGCTGCCAAAGGCCAGGCCCGGATCGATGGAAAGGACGTCTTCGCCGTCTGCCGGCCGGGCCGGTTCCCACGCCGGTGCCGCCCAGAAGTGGCGGGAAATCTTCTTGGGATGGAAGTGTTCCTGCCAGGCAAAGAGCCAGTCCTTATCGTCGGCTTTCTTTTCGGCGACCTTCCAGTCGCCCAGGTCGACGCCCCGTTTTTCCAGGACGCCCATCTTTTCTCGTATCGTTTCCACAAGACCTTCCTGTGCCAGCGGGAAATACGCCGTAATGCGGATGCGCCCTTTGTGGTCCGGGTGCTCGTCGTCGATGACCGAGCCATTGCTTCCACATTCAAAAACAAGAAGGGCCACCAAATCGGTGGCCGTTGGGGAAACGAGCAAATCTACTTCATTCCATTGCATCGTTCATACTCCCTTTATCTTTACAGATCTTCTTTTAACTTCGACCAAAAGCTCTTTTTGGTCTTCTTCGTTTCTTTTTTATCGCTCTTGGCGTTCGTGGCGTCACCGTCGGCCGGTTGTTCAGCCGGCTTTGGCTCCCCCACCCACGTTTCACCGCCAGCATAGGCGAATTCCCGCAGGAGTTCCTTCTGTTTGGCGTTGAGGTGTTTCGGTACTGCGACCGTGACCTGGACGTGGTGGTCGCCACGGCGGCTCTTGGACCCCAGGACCGGTACGCCCTTGCCGCGGATGCGGAAGACCGTCCCCGTCTGGGTGCCGGCCGGGATAGTCAATTCGATCTTGCCGTCCAGGGTTTCGACGAGGATCTTCGACCCCAGGGCAGCCTGGGCGAAGGAAATCGTTTCCTGGGACAAGATGTCGTTGCCTTCACGGGTAAACTTGGGATCGCGGCGGACGAAGATGTAGACGTACAGGTCGCCGTGACCGCCGCCGCGGACGCCCGGTTCGCCTTCACCGGCTACGCGCAGGCGTGCGCCGTCGTCGACACCGGCAGGGATCTTGATCTTCAGTTTCTTGCGGACCTTGACCGTCCCCGTGCCATGGCACTTCTTGCACTTGTCATGGATGATCTTGCCTGTGCCGCCGCAGCGGGAACAGGTGCGGACGTTGACCATCTGGCCGAAAGGCGTGTTCTGGACGACGCGCTGCTGGCCTGTGCCGTGGCAGTCCGGGCAGGTATCTACCTTGCTGCCCGGTTCGGCACCGGTGCCGTGGCAGTGGTCGCACGTTTCTTCTTTCGGGACCTGGATTTCCATTTCCGTACCAAAGGCAGCCTGTTTAAAGGTAATGTCTACGTCGAAGCGCAAATCGGCACCGCGCTGCGGGCCATTGGCCGACTGACGGCTGCCCTGGCCGCCGAAGAAAGAATCAAAGATATCTTCAAAGCCGCCGAAGCCCTGGCCACCCTGGCCGAATCCGCCAAAGCCGCCAAAACCTCCGAAGCCTCCCTGACCGAAACCGGCACCGGAACCGGCAGCATTGCCGTTCTGGAATGCTGCCGGACCGAACTGGTCGTACTGGGCGCGTTTCTGTTTATTCGACAGGACGCTGTACGCTTCGTTGATTTCCTTGAATTTTTCTTCTGCTGCCTTCGGGTTGTCCGGGTTGCGGTCCGGATGGTATTTGAGCGCTAATTTCTTAAAAGCTTTCTTGATTTCAGCATCGCTGGCGTCTTTGGGAACGCCAAGGACTTCATAATAATCTCTTTTACTCATGTGGGCAGCCCCTCTTATCTATCTTACTTCTTGTCGTCGTCGACTACAGTGTAATCGGCGTCGACTACTTTTTCATCTTTCTGGCCATTGTTCTGAGCCTGCTGCTGTGCACCGGCCTGGGCACCGGCTGCCTGCTGCTGAGCCTGCTGGGCAGCGTCTGCATTCTTGTACATTTCGCTGGTCAGGTCATAGAGCGGTTTAGTCAAGGCTTCGGAAGCGGCTTTGATCTTATCCGTATCGTCGGTCTTCATGGCTTCTTTCAAGGCAGCGATCTTATCCTTGATTTCCGAAACTTTAGAAGCGTCGGCCTTGTCGCCCATATCCTTGATGGTCTTTTCAGCCTGGTAAATGAGGGAGTCGGCGTTGTTCTTGGCTTCGATGGCTTCTTTACGTTTCTTGTCTTCGGCTTCATGAGCTGCAGCTTCTTTGACCATGCGGTCGATTTCGCTCTTGTCGAGGCCCGACGAAGATTTGATGGTGATCTTCTGTTCTTTGCCCGTGCCGAGGTCTTTTGCCGAAACGTTTACGATACCGTTGGCATCGATGTTGAAGGTGACTTCGATACGAGGTACTCCACGGGGAGCAGCCGGGATGCCTGTCAGTTCAAAGCGGCCCAGGGTCTTGTTGTCAGCGGCCATTTCACGTTCGCCCTGGAGGACGTGGACGTCAACGGACGGCTGGTTATCGACAGCTGTCGAGAAGACCTGGCTGCCAGACGTCGGGATGGTCGTGTTGCGGTCGATGATCTTGGTGAAGACACCGCCGAGGGTTTCAATGCCCAGGGAAAGCGGCGTAACATCGAGGAGCAGGACGTCTTTGACATCGCCGACGAGGACACCGGCCTGGATAGCTGCGCCGATAGCGACACATTCATCGGGGTTTACGCCTTTGCTCGGTTCTTTGCCGAGGATGGATTTGATGGCATCCTGGACAGCCGGGATACGGCTGGAACCGCCGACGAGGATGATCTTGTCGATTTCATCGATGGTGTAGCCCGAATCAGCGATAGCTTTCTTGGTCGGTTCCATCGTAGCCTGGACGAGATCTTCCGTCAATTCATTGAATTTAGCACGGGTCAAGGTCAAATCGAGGTGTTTCGGGCCCGTAGCATCGGCTGTGATGAAGGGCAGGTTGATATTGGTCGAAAGGACGGTGGACAATTCGATCTTGGCTTTTTCAGCAGCTTCCTTGAGGCGCTGTTCAGCCATCTTATCCTGCGAGAGGTCGATGCCCGTTTCTTTCTTGAATTCGCTGATCATCCATTCCATGACTTTGTTATCGAAGTCATCGCCACCGAGGTGAGTGTTGCCGTTGGTAGCCTTTACTTCAAAGACGCCATCGCCGAGTTCGAGGATGGAAACATCGAAGGTGCCGCCGCCGAGGTCGAAGACCAGGATCTTGCCGTCGCCGCCCTTATCAAGGCCATAAGCGAGGGCTGCTGCCGTCGGTTCGTTGACGATACGGAGAACGTCGAGGCCGGCGATCTTACCAGCATCTTTCGTAGCCTGGCGCTGGCCGTCGTTGAAGTAAGCCGGAACCGTGATGACGGCCTGGGTAACTTTTTCGCCGAGGTAGCTTTCAGCGTCTTCCTTCAATTTCTGAAGGATCATGGCCGAGATTTCCTGCGGTGTGTATTTCTTGCCCTGGATGTCTACGGTGTAGTTTTCACCCATGTGGCGTTTAATGGACGAAATCGTGTTTTCCGGATTGGATACGGCCTGGCGTTTTGCCAGCTGGCCGACGAGGCGTTCGCCCGTCTTGGAAAAGCCTACGACAGACGGTGTGAGGCGGGAGCCTTCCGTATTCGTGATGACCGTAGGTTCGCCGCCTTCCATAACAGCTACTACGGAGTTTGTTGTACCTAAGTCAATACCAATAACTTTACTCATAAAAGATTCCTCCAATCTTATTTCAAACGATGATTAACCGTTGAATGCAACTTTGACCATGGCCGGACGCAGCGTCTTGTCGCCCAGGAGATATCCTTCCTGAAGGACTTCTACGACGACATCGTCATCGTATTCATCGCTGGGCACGCGCATGACGGCCTGATGATAATTGGGGTCGAACGGTTTGCCGACGGCATCGATCTTGGTGACCCCTTCCTTTTCCAGGACGCCCAGGAGCTGTTTGTAAATCATTTCATAGCCGTCGATGAAGGATTTCACATCTTCTGTGACTTTATCCTGCGGGACCTGCAGGGCCCGTTCGAAATTGTCGATGACCGGCAGGATGCGGGTCAGGACGTCCATCTTGACGACTTCTGAAATCTGAAGCTTTTCAGCAGCTGTGCGTTTTTTATAGTTAGCAAAGTCAGCCTGGAGCCGGACGAACTGCTGCTGGACCTTTGCGGCCTTTTCGGCTTCGGCTTTGGCAGCATCGTCTTTGGCATCCGGTGCCTTTTTATCGGCACTTTCATCTGCCGCAGCCTTTCCGGCTTCATCTACCTTTTCTTTGGCAGCGTCTTCGGCGACTTTTTCCGCGTCTTCTTCCAACACGGTATCTTTTTCTGCGTTTGTTTCTGTATCACTCATGTCTGTGTACCCCTCCCTACTTATTATCGTCGTGGTAATGCGCCAGCATATGTGTCACATGCTGTTTCATAAAATCCAAGAGACCGATAATCTTGGCATACTCCATACGGGCTGGTCCTAATACGGCCAGCTTGCCGAGGACTACATCATGGTCCGTAAAGGTCGCTTCAATGATACTGCAATCATTGATAGGCGATAACTTCGCTTCTTCGCCAATGCGGACCGTAACGGCCTCGCCTTCTCCCTCGTCGTGGAGGAGGTTGGCGACGACATCCTGTTCTTCCAGCATGGTAAAGAGGCTCTTGGCCTTGTCGACATCTTTAAATTCCGGCTTGTTGAGGAGTTCCATGGTCCCTCCTTTATAGAACTGCTGTCCTTTGCGGAAGGCCTGTCCCATGGACCGGAATGCCAGGCGGTATAACTCGACGTCGTCGACGATCGTCTCGTGAAAGGCTTCGATGGCCTTTTCGTCAATATGGTCTATGGCCGTACCGGCCAGGTAGTTGGTCAGCCGCTGGGCAATGATGTTCAGATCGTCCAGACTGGCGCCGGCCGGTTTCGGGTAAATGCAATTTTCTACCTGCCCCGTATCGGTGACGACAATCATGATGGCCCGACGGTCATCGAGCGGTAAGAAGCGGATGTACTTCAGCTTGGAATTAAGCCGCTGTGACGCCATGACCAGGGTGACGTTGTGGGTGATCCTGGCCAGTAACTTGGCCGTCGACTGAAAAATCTGGTCGACGCTGCTCACTTTATCCTGGAACCACGTTTGGACGAATTGCTTTTCTGCGTCCGTGATCTTCGTCGGCTTGAGCAGGCAGTCGACGTAGAAGCGGTATCCCTTCAGCGACGGGATGCGGCCAGACGACGTGTGAGGCTGTTCCAGGTAGCCCATCATTTCCAAATCGAACATTTCGTTGCGGATCGTCGCGGCACTGACGCCTAAGTCATACTTGCGGGCGATGGTTCTCGACCCGACAGGTTCGGCAGAGGAGATGTAATCCTGAATAATGGCTTGCAGTATTTTTTGTTTTCGTGCATCCAAATCCATCGTACTCACCTTCTGCTCATTTGACTATTCTTAGCAGTCTGACTATTTGACTTCTAAGACTATATATAAGATAGCATGGAGAATATGTTTTGTCAAGAGAATATAAGTCAAAAAGTCAAATAAGTTGTAAAAAAAGCGCTGTCGCATGAAGACAGCGCTTTTTTTCTGTAGGGGCGCCACGTGGGGCGCCCGCTCACACCCATCGTTCCACAAGTATCTCACATATATCCGGCGGGCTCGCCACGTGCGAGCCCCTACAGTGAAATTCAACCTCTCCGGCCCTTTCGGGCCACCTCCAGCCCGGCTCTCCGTTTTGGCAGCCGTCCTGCGTTTCCCTGCGGTCAACGCCTGACGGGCCAAAAAGGGCCTATCAAGGGAGGCTTTACGAGCCACGAACCACTAGCCACCAATCTCTTTCAACGCTTCGATGGCGTCGAGGTTGCCTGTGACGGCGGCTTTCTGGTACCATGCTTTGGCCTTGGCTGTATCTACCGGTACGCCCAGTCCCTTGGCGTACATGTCGCCTAAGTAGACCATGGCCGGTGCGCCGACGTGGTCCGTGCGCTGAGCCGCTTTTTCGTAGAGGCTCATGGCTTTGGCGTAATCCTGCTTGACACCCTTGCCCTGTTCGTAGCATTTGCCCAACAGGTACATGCTGGTCGTATCGCCTTTCTGCTGGGCTTTATCGTACCACTGGGCCGCTTTGGCATCGCTCTGTTTTTCGCCCCAGCCGTTGGCGGCCATGATACCCAGGTAGCGGGCCGCCTTCATGTGGCCGTCCTGCCAGGCTTTCTGGAAACATTCACGGGCTACGTCGTAGTCCGTCGTGCCGTTCTGGCCATACAGATAGGCAATCCCCGTATCGAGGAGGGCTTTCCCCTGGGGGCTGCCCTTATGGGCACCGCCCTGTCCGGCAGTATGACCGGCTGCGCCGGAAGGAGCCGTCTTTTTCAGGACGTCTTCGGCTTTCGTCTGTTCAAAAAGCCAGTCCCGGATGCCTTCGATGTTATAGGCAAAGGACCAGGTATACATGTGGTCCCCGTCCTTGAAGACCGTATAGTTGATGGGCGCCTGCTGGTCTTCCATGACCTTCATCATCTGTTCATAGACAGGCGTGCCGCCGGTGCTGTCCCACATGCGGCTGCGGGCGACGACAGCGCCGTCCTTTTCCCAGAGGGCCGTCGCTTCATTCATGCCCGGGAAGGCCTTGCTGTCACCCTGGCAGACGGTGATCCAGAGGTTCTTGTCCTTGAGTTTTTCCATTTCCTGCGTATCCCACTGGCAGGCGACGAGGTACTGGCCGGCAAAGAGTTCCGGATAGGCGTCGCTGATGGCGATATTGGCCATGCCGCCCTGGGACTGGCCGGTCCCGTAGATGCGGTCCTTGTCGACGCGGTACTTGTTGGATACATCCATGATGAGGTCCGTCACCAGGGTCAGGCCTTTGGTCCACTGGTGGGTATCGGTCGTCATCATGCCGATGGAGCGGATGAGGTCTTCCGTATACTGCGGCGCCAGGACGATGGCCGGGTGCTTGGCCTGTTCTTCCGGTGTCGCCCAGACGATGGCCCCGTTGCCCTGATAGAGGACGGCCTTGGGGTCGTTGATATTGGCGCTGGCATCGGCGATGAAGACGACCATGGGATAGGTTTTGGCCTTGTCGGCATCGTAGCCTTTGGGCAGGTAAATATTGTAAGGCATTTCATAGCCCGTAGCCGGGTCCTTATATATATAAGTTTTAAAGGAGTCCATGACGGCATCGACCGTCTTATCGGCAGACAAGGCCGCCGTCGTCGGGCCATAGGCCGTACCGTCCGCCGCATAGACCGTCCCGGTCTGGCTGACAGAGACGCTCAGGTCCGGCGCCTTGCGGTCGGAATACATGGGCGCATCACCGCCGTTCAGGGCGTTGGAACCTTCCTGGTCCTTATCGTGGTGTTCTGCCTTGCGCTGGGCCTGGGATGCAGCCGTCGGCAGGGGCGTTGCCGGATGGACCAGGCTGACGATGACATAACTCCCCTTCTTCCCTGTCAGCGACGTTTCCGGCGCATCGTTGGTGTAGACCTTGTCGATGGTCTTGCCGGCGACCGTGAAGTCCGACGCCTTCAGGCGGCTGGCGTCAATGGTCTTGGGGTAATGGAGAGCCACAGCCGATACGCTTTCGCCATCGCCATAGACGGTACTCAAAGCCGTCACATCGCGGATGGCGGATTGAGAAACATTAGCAGGCAAAGTTGCCGTCACGGCCGCCTGATTCAAATCATCCCCTGCCGGTGCCGCCCAGACCGGTGCCGTCAGGCTGAGGGCGCAGCAGAGCACAGCCAGAGCAGGAATATGTTTACCTTTCATAAAGAGGTCACCTCGAATTGAAATTTTTTTGCAATTCATTATACCACGCCTGGTTCGACCTTTTGTCGCCGTTGTGACACAATTTGGTGGAGACTCGTGGCTCGTGGCTCGTGGCTAGTGGCTCGTGGATTGCTAGCCACCAACAACTGAAAAGGGCCTGCCGCATAGCGACAAGCCCTTTTCTATTAGGAGTCAAACAATGGAATTATTTACCTTCGAAGGTTGCTTTGCGTTTTTCGCAGAAAGCAGCCATGCCTTCCTTCTGGTCGGCTGTGGAGAAGCAGAGGCCGAAGACTTCAGCTTCATAAGCGATACCGGTTACGACGTCGCAGTTGATGCCACGGTTGATGGCAGCTTTGGAGAGCTGTACAGCAATCGGAGCGTTCTTAGCGATCTTCTTAGCCAGTTTGACAGCAGCCGGCATTAATTCTTCCTGCGGGAAGACTTCGTTGACCAAGCCGATAGCTTTTGCTTTTTCAGCGTCGATCATGCCGCCCGTGTAGATGAGTTCTTTAGCGTGGCCACGGCCGACGACACGGGTCAGGCGCTGTGTGCCGCCGAAGCCCGGAGTGATGCCCAGGCCGACTTCCGGCTGGCCGAATTTAGCGTTTTCAGCTGCATAGCGGATATCGCAAGCGCAGGAGAGTTCGCAGCCGCCGCCGAGGGCGAAGCCGTTAACAGCTGCGATGACAGGCTGCGGCAGGTTTTCGATTTCCGTGAAGACGTTCTGACCGAACTGGCCCCATTCGCGGCCTTCAGCAGCGTTCTTGGAAGCCATTTCTTTGATGTCAGCGCCAGCGACGAAGGATTTAGCACCTGCGCCGGTGATGATGACGACTTTGATAGCTTTATCAGCTGCGATCTTTTCAACGACGTCTTTCAATTCGCTGACCGTAGCCTGGTTCAAAGCGTTCAGAGCCTTCGGACGATTGATGGTAATCGTTGCAATACCGTCTTCGACAGCAAAAATGATGTTCTGGTAATCCATGAGAAAAACCTCCTAAAGACATATAATAGTATAGAAATAGTATGTACAACAGGCTGCCCTCCCCAAAGGGACTCCTACCAGGCAGACCGCCCCTGCCGGCAGGATAGGCACACTGTCAATACGCGCATGAGATTCTAAAAATAATACGGGGTGTGAAAGTCACGCCCCGTATTCGATTAGCAGATTGCTAACTTATTTCGTGTAATCGTAGAAGCCTTTGCCAGTCTTACGGCCGAGGTAACCTGCCTGGACATATTTCTTGAGCAATGCGCAAGGACGATATTTCGGATCGCCGAAGCCATCATAGAGAACTTCCATGACATGGAGAACGACGTCGTTACCGATAAGGTCGCAGAGAGCCAGAGGTCCCATCGGATGGTTGAAGCCGAGTTTGCAGACGTTATCGATATCTTCTTTGGAAGCAACACCTTCCATCAAAGCCTGGATAGCTTCGTTCAGCATCGGGATGACGATACGGTTGCCAGCGAAGCCCGGGAAGTCGTTAACTTTAACCGGCGTTTTGCCGAGGTCTTTCGAGAGTTTGTCGATCTTTTCATACGTTTCTTCCGACGTAGCGATACCTTTGATGACTTCGATCAATTTCATGACCGGAGCCGGGTTGAAGAAGTGCATGCCGATGACTTTGTCCGGGCGTTTCGTAGCAGCGCCGATCTGGGTGATAGCCAGGGACGACGTGTTGGAAGCGAGGATTGTGTGTTCCGGGCAGAGTTCGTCGAGTTCTTTGAAGATAGCCGATTTGATCTTCAAGTCTTCGATAGCGGCTTCGACGACGAGGTCGATGTCTTTCATGTTATCAGCCGTACGGGTTACAAAGCCGGAGATGCGAGCCATCGTTGCGTCTTTGTCTTCCTGGGTCATTTTACCTTTGGAGACCTGTTTGGTCAGCTGTTTTTCGATTTTAGCTTTGCCGCCAGCGATGAATTCGTCTTTAATATCGTTCAAGACGACATCCCAGCCGTGCGTTGCGAAAACCTGTGCAATGCCAGAACCCATTGTACCTGCACCAATAACCATTACTTTACTCATGTTTAACTCCTCCTTCGTCGCGTGATTTTTTTCACTAGATTCTTCTAAAAAAAATCACGCACGTTCTAAATAAGATTCACTGCTTACACTGATAGTATACCACACTTCCCAAAAAAATCCACTAAAAAACGGCACTTTTTTCAACTTTTCACATTTATGACATGCATTTTACGCAATAATCAAGAAGTCAAATTACTCCTTTGCATCATTCAATAGAATTATCTCATAGGTATATGTGACGTTATGAACTTACGTCATGGGAGATACTTCCATTTTTCACAAAGTGCATGGATAGGGATTCCCTTTGGGAATCCCTACCCGCAGGTCGCAGGTCGCGGGTCGCAGGCCACAGGCCGCCGCGACATCGAAGATGTCGCTCCGTAGGGGCCGTCCTGGTAAGGCGGCCCGCTTGCGGGAATCCCGCAAAAAAGGAGCTGTCGCATCGCGACAGCTCCTTTCAAGTTGTTAGTGGCTAGTTGTTAGTTGTTAGCGGATGGGTTTAAATTTAAAGCCTTCTTCTGCAAACTACAAATTCTGTGCTACAAACTATCATGAAAAGCAACCTCTCAGTCAGCGTTGCTGACAGCTCTCCTATGAGGAGAGCCGGGCGGACCGCCCTTCGGATAGCGTTGTTCACAGGATTCAGGTGGGCCGCCTTATCAGGACGGCCCCTACGAATCACGAGCCACGAACCACGACTCACGACTCACGAGCCACGAGCCACGAACCATGAGCCACGAGCCACGAGCCACGAGCCACGAATCACGAGCCACGAGCCACGACTCACAAGGCGCCGTTCAGGGCTTTGAGCAGGGCTTCTCGTTTGTCGTAGGCCTTGCGGTAGGTGGCGGTATGGCTTTCGTCGGGCACGTAGGTGGCCTTGACTTCCAGCTGGCGCTGGAGGGCCTGTTTGAGGTCCGGTACATCGCCTGCGGCATAGGCGGCAACGATGCAGTTCGTCGGGACAGCGCCGCCGGCGACTTTGAGGGTCACGACTTTCGTATCCAGCATGTCGGCCTTGATCTGGTTCCACAGGTCATCGCGGCTGCCGCCTTCGGTGATGGTCAGCTGGGTCAGGTCGATGCCGGCCTTGCGGTAGCGGTCGGTGATTTCCATATAGTCATAGCCGATGCCTTCGAGGACACAGCGCCACATGGCGCCCTGGTCGGAGTCGAGGGTCAGGCCCGTAAAGGTCCCGCGGACGTTGGGATAGTCGCCGTTGCCGCCGGTCAGGTACGGGATGAACATCGCCCCGTCGCAGCCGGGCTGATGGCGCCGGGCCAGTTCGTCCAGCGTCCCGTAATAGTCATCGCCTTCTTCACGGGCGATGCTGTCCTTGAACCAGCGCAGGGCCAGGCCGCCCGTGCGGACCATGCCCCAGTAGAAATACGTCCCCGGCAGGGTGCCGGAGTTGAAGATGAGGTTGCTCCCCGGTACAGACAGTTCGGGGATGATGCCGTCCGTGGCGGCGCAGAACATGGCACACGTCCCGGCGACATCGACGGCGCGGCCGGCTTCCAGGATACCGCTGCCCATCATGGATTCCATCGTATCACCGGCGCCGGCGCAGATGGGGATGCCTGCCGGGAAACCCGTTTCCATGGCATCTTCTTCACAGAGCGTGCCGATGATGTCCCAAGGCTTGACGATGCGCGGCATATAGCGTTCGGGGATGCCCAGGATTTCCAGCTGCGCTGGCGACCATTTTTTCTGGACTACGTCATAGCCCAGGCCCCAGCCGGACATGGCGCCCCAGTCGATGAAGGCGTCTTCCCCTTTGAGGCCGGCCAGGTGCATGAGGACGTACGGGCAGTTGTGGACGAATTTAACGCCCTTTTCCTGCCAGGCCGGGACGTTCTTCATGAACCAGCGGGCGAACATGGCCGGGAACATGATGTTCGGTTCGGCATTGCCCGTTTCCCTGCCCCAGATAGCGAGTTTCTGGGCCTTCAGGGCTTCCACGTCGTCCGCCGTGCGGCTGTCGAGATAATTGATGAATGGCGTGATCGCGTTGCCATCGGCGTCGATACCGGCGATGCCGCAGATGATCCCGTCGCCCATGATGGCCCGGACCTTCTTCACATCCCAGCCCTTTTCTTCCATCTGGCGGCTGCACGAAGCCATGCACTGCTTGATGAGGCGGTAATACTCATCGACATCCATCTGGACCCATCCCGGCTGGGGATAGGCCAGATGCGTCTTGGCCGTGTCCATGGCCAGGCAGTGCTGGTCTTCGTCGTAGACGGCGACTTTGACACTCTGCGTCCCGGCATCGAAACCGAGGTAATACTTGTCACTCATAGGTAACACATCCTTTCCGTTCAGCCCCGGCAGTCCTTTACCATCCCGCCCAAACGGCTCACGAGGCCCGTCGTCGATTCATTCGGCTTGGGAAAGCGGCGCAGGGCGGTCATGGCTTCGACATAACAGAAGAACTCTTCCATAGCCGTCTCGATCTGCCCCAGCGTCTGGCCGTCGATGTGCTCGATGAGCGCCAGGTCGTGCTGTTCATAGCGGTTGATATAGCCGTAAAGCGAACAAAACGTACCGGGCCGCTTGGTATAGGAACAGAAAAAGCAGTATTCCACCATGGCGTCGCATTTCTTGAGCGTATCCTGCCGTTCGACACCGGCGAATTCCTGCCGTTCCTGGATGATGGTCTTGATCCAGCTGTTCAGGACGCCTTCAAAGAAGGCGAACAGGGACAAGAGGGCCGCCCGGTAATAGCGCCGGGCCAGGAACGTCCCCTTCTTGGTCCCCTTGTCCTGCTGCATGGCAGCCCGTTTCTTAAATGTACAATAATCCTTCCACAACTCTTCGTAAATGGAAGCATGCAATATATCCATATCACCATTATGGAAAATAGTGACATCAATCTTAGCCTTCATGAAATCGGCTACCCTCCTACTTGGATAACTTCAGGAAATCCGGGTCCTTTTCGGCCATACGGGAGAGGATCTTCTCATAACCGCCGCTGCCGTAGACCAGGCAGCGCTTGATGCGGCTGATGGTCGCCGTGCTGGCGCCGGTCTTCTTGACGATGTCTTCATAGATATCGCCGGCCTTGAGCATACGGGCCACTTCCAGACGGGCCGAAATGGCTTTCATTTCCTGAATGGTGCAAAGGTCTTCAAAAAATTCATAACATTCGTCGACACTCTTTAATTCCAAAATAGCACGAAATAACTGATCGTGCAAATGATCTCGCAATTTTTCATTCACTGCCATGACAATCCCTCTTTCTGAGACAGATTCCTTTAGTTCGTTAAACACTAAAAATATTATACGGCACAACAGGTCATCTGTCGAGAGTGTCTCCATCATTCACCCCAAATCGGCCACATACCAAACAGGATATCTACCGGATTTGCGCGGGCTCGCCGCGGCGAGCCCCTACAGCCGCCTGCTAACCGCTAACTGCTAGCTGCTAATGCTAACTGCTAACGGCTAACCGCTAACGGCTAACTGCTAACTGCTAACCGCTAACTGCTAACCGCAGGCGCCTACATAGCGAAAAGGTCGATCTGTTCATCTTCGGGCAAATCGCCGAGGCAGCCTTCCTGGCTCATGACGTCGACCAGGGACTGGGACACTTTGCCGCGCATCTTGAGGTCGGCCTTGGAGCTGAACGGGGCCTGCTCGCGGGCGGAAACAATCTGTTCGGCAACGTTGGCGCCCAGGCCGTCGATGGCCGTAAAGGGCGGCAGGATTTTGCCATCGCAGATAGTGAACTTTGTCGCTGCCGAGCGGTTGATGTCGACATTCATAAAGGAAAAGCCGCGGAGACTCATTTCCTTGGCCAGTTCCAGGGCCGAATAGAGGTCCTGTTCGATCTTCGACGCGCTCTTGCCCTTGGCAGCGATTTCCTTCATGGCCCGTTCCTGCCCTTCCAGGCCGTGGATCATGGCCGACAGCTTGAAGGCTTTGGCGCGGATTGTAAAGAAAGCGCAGTAATACGCCAACGGCTGGTTGATCTTATACCAGGCGATGCGGAAAGCCATCATGACGTAGGCCACGGCATGAGCCCTCGGGAAGAGGTAGCCGATCTTGTGGCACGAATCGATGAACCACTGCGGGATATGGCCGGCCTTTAGTTCCCCTTCATAGTCCGTCGTCTTCTGGCCCAGCTTATTGAGCTTGTCGATGCCCTTACCCTTACGGACATTTTCCATGACTTTGAAACTCGTCTTGGGCTTGATGCCGTGCTGGATAAGATAGTTCATGATGTCGTCACGCGTCGAGACAGCTTCCTTCAGGGGGACCGTCCCGGACGTGATCAAATCCTGGGCATTATTCAGCCAGACGTCGGTGCCGTGGGAGAAACCGGAAATGCGGACCAATTCGGAAAAGGTCTTGGGCTTGGTATCGACGAGCATCTGACGGACAAAGGACGTGCCGAATTCCGGGATACCCAGGCTGCCGACTTTCGAGCCCAGTTCTTCCGGCGTCACGCCCAGGGCCTTGGTCGAGCTGAAGAGGCTCAGCGTTGCCGGGTCGTCAAAGGGAATGGTCGTCGCCTTGATGCCCGTCATGTCTTCGAGCATACGGATGACCGTCGGATCATCATGGCCGAGGATGTCGAGCTTGACCAGACGGCCTTCGATGGAGTGATAATCGAAATGGGTCGTAATAATGCCGCTGTCCTTCTTGTTGGCCGGATACTGGACCGGCGTGAAATGATGGACGTCCATGTCGCGGGGAATGACCATGACGCCGCCCGGATGCTGGCCCGTCGTATTCTTGATGCCCGTGCAGCCGGCGACCAGGCTGTTGACATAGGCGTCATTGACCTTGATGCCCTTGGCTTCGGCCCACTTCATGACGTAGCCGTAGGCTGTCTTGTCCTTGACGGCGCCGATGGTACCGGCGCGGAAAACGTTGTCCTTGCCGAAGAGTTCTTCCGTGTACTTATGGGCTTTCGGATGGTATTCGCCGGAGAAATTAAGGTCGATATCCGGGACCTTGTCGCCGTCGAAGCCCAGGAAGATAGCGAACGGGATGTTGTGGCCGTTCTTGTGGAGCGGCGTGCCGCAGCGGGGGCAGACCTTGTCAGGCAGGTCGAAGCCGCCGCCGACTTCGCCGTGGGTAAAGAATTCGCTCCACTGGCACTTGGGGCAGACGTAATGCGGCGGCAGCGGATTGACTTCGGTAATATCCGACATGGTCGCCACGAAAGACGAACCGACGGACCCACGGGAGCCGACGAGGTAGCCGTCATCATTGGAGTGCTTGACCAGCTTGTGGGCGATGTAATAGAGGACGCCGAAACCGTGGCCCAGGATGGATGTGAATTCTTCTTCCAGACGGTCTTCGACGATTTTCGGCAACGGGTCCCCATAGATTTCATGGGCCTTCTTATAGCACATATTCTTCAGCGCTTCCGACGAGCCGGCGATCTGCGGGAAATAAAGCGTTTCCTTCGGCACCGGCCGGCAGTCGTCGATCATGTCGTTGATTTTATTGGGGTTGGTAATGACCACTTCCCGCGCCCGTTCTTCGCCGAGATAGGCAAATTCTTCCAGCATCTCGTCCGTCGTGCGCAGGTAGAGGTCCGGCTGGAATTCCGCATCCTTGAAGCCCTTGCCGGTCATGAGGATTTCCCGGTATATCTTGTCTTCCGGATTCATGAAGTGAGCGTCACAGGTGGCAACGGTCATCTTGCCCAAATCGTCGCCGATGCGGAGAATCGTCCGGTTGATGTCGCGCAGGCCTTCTTCATCGGCAACGAATCCTTCGCGGACGAGGAAGCCGTTGTTGGTGAGCGGCTGGATTTCCAGGTAATCATAGAAAGACGCGATTTTCTTCAATTCTTCATAAGGCAGCTTCTTCTGGACCATGGACCGGACCAGTTCGCCGGCTTCGCAGGCTGAGCCCAGGATGAGGCCTTCGCGGTATTCCGACAGGACAGCCCGGGGGATACGCGGACGGCCGCGGTAGATGTATTTCAGATGGGAAATGCTGACCAATTTGTAGAGATTGCGGATGCCGATCTGGTTCTTGGCCAGGATGATGATATGGTACGATTGGTCGATTTTATCGTCAAAGAGGTAGCCTTCCATGCCGTAGATGACCTTGACGTTGTTCGTCTTGTCCGTCGAGATTTCCTGGAGCAGCGGGAAAGACTGGACGACGCCGTGGTCGGTGACGGCAACAGCCGGATGGCCCCATTTCTTGATGGTCTTGATGAGCTGTTTGACCGTAATCAGGGCATCCATATCACTCATGACCGTATGCAGGTGGAGTTCGACGCGCGGCGTCGGGTTATGGTCTTCCCGTTCGACGGTCCCGCCATCGGCTTCCATCATGTCGTAGGCCATGAGGACGTAGTCGTTCTGGTAATTATCATACTGGATATTGCCGTGGACCCGGACGTAGACGCCGGGTTTGAGCTTTTTGACCAGGTTGTCGTATTCTTCCGGCGTCAGCGTGTTCTTGCGGCGGAACTTGCCGCCTCCGCCCTGATTGCTGACGTCGAGGAACTTCTTGGCCGAAATGCCGTTGGTGCTGTCGGCCATCTGGAAGGTCAGGAGGATGCGCTTCGACTTGAGTTCCCGGAACTCGACTTTGACGACCTTACCCTTGAGGATGACGTCGTTCTGTTCTTCCCCGAGGACGTCGTTAATCGGTACGGCGTCGCCGCCAAAAGCCCGGCCCATCCAGACCCGGCTGTCGCCGCCGGTCTTGGTGCCGCTGCCCTTGCTGCCCGTCTTCGCACTGCCTGCACTGGGCTGGGATGCCGACTGGCAGGCCTTCTTATAATCTTCATCGTCGTACAATTCGTCGTCCACATCGTAAATGGAATCGTAGCAGTCTTCATGGGGAATCCCATAGCCTTCCATATCGTCAGTGGAAATATCGGCGACCTGGCGCAGCGAATCGTTGTCGGGCACGGCCAGGGACATATCGCCGCCGTGGAAGACCGACGTCACACGGTGTTCGACCGATACCGTCCCGTCCAGGCCCAACTTGCGGCTGACCCGGTCGCGGAGGAGATCCATATCGCCGATGGCATAAGGCGACTCGGTCTTGACATGCCAGGCATGGCCAGCCAGGTCGGCCGCAATCGAAGCGACCGTCACCGACCGCCCGCCATCGACGGGGATCAAAATATCATTTTTAGGAACAATATGCCAGACTTTCATACAATTTCCTTTCTATATGAATCGGGGATTCAGGCGGGCCTGTCGCACAAAGGTTTTTACCACCATGCGCTAACCCCTAGCCACTAACTGCTAACCACTGAACTGGGACGCCCGTCGCACACAGTGTGGGAACATTCGCTACCTGTTGGTGAAATTCCTACAAAATCCAAACGGGCTCGCCACGTGCGAGTCCCTACATTAACCGATGAGTTATTCCTCATCGGCCGTGTCAGCCGCATCGGCCGCCGGGACATTGAAGTCCATCATGTCATGTGGGGCGTTGAGGAGCGGGTCCTGCGGTTCCAGGTCTGCCGTACTGACGACTTCTTCACGGTCTTCACCCGGCGTCAGGATGATTTCATCATTCGGGTCGTAATGGGACTCGATGGTATCGACGTGGCGGTCGCCATCGCTATACGCCACGGTCCGGCGGATAGTCACGTCATGGCCGTCGTAGCCTTCCTGCTTGCGCTTATCTTCGGTTACACTGTCGTCGTGCTTCTTGATGATTTTATGGGGCAGATTCTGGAGATGCGTCGTTTCAAAGGACACACTGCACGTATCGGCGTGATTGCCCAGGATATACGTCGTCACCGTATTCTGACCGGCGACCGTATAGACACAGACCGGATGCTGGAAGGGATTGGTAAAGGCAAAATCCAGGCCGTCATCGGCGACCGTCGCATCCATGCCGACCGGCACATAAGCGGCCGGTGCGAAATGCGGTTCCCGGCTGGCAATGAAGAGGCCTGCCCGCAGGGCCGCATTGAACAGGGTCGTACTGACCTGGCAGACGCCGCCGCCTGTCGACTGTTCCAGCTTGTTTTCAAAATACGACGGTGCCTGCTTATAGCCCTTGTCCGCCGTCCGCGTGCCGACATACTTATTGAAGGAGAAATCCTTCTGGGCCATGACGACGGCGTGATTCAAGCGCTTCTGGGCCAAGCGGATATTGACGTTGCGGTCCGGATTGGTGTCATCGAAATGAGTCGTATAGTACGACAGGACCGTGTCGATATCCTTGAGGTCGTCGGCCTTGATGTCCGCCCCTTCCCGGCTGTCCACGGGGACGTCCAGCGTGTCCGTCTTGCCCGTATGCAGCTCATCGGTCACGGCCTGCTTCAGCTTGTCCGTGTTGATGACGATGCGGTCCTTGGCCTCTTCAATGGCGACGGTCTTCTGGTCATCCTTGACATAGGCATAGGCATTCTGCGGGTCCTTATCGTACTTATCGTGGACGTCGGCCAGGGCCTTGTCCAATTTATCCTCATCGACGGCAATCGCCAGGGGCACGTCCTTGCCGTGACTGAGCGTCGTCACGACATCGGCCACGCGCTGCCAGGGCATACCCCGGCGGCCGACGAGATGCAGTTCATCGTCGATATAGCTGCGGTCCAGTTTGGCACCCAGTTCGTCCAGGTCCAGCGTCACATCGACACCGTCCGCCGCCAGGCGCAGCTTGCGTTCTTCCGCTTCCTTCTCGTGGAGGTCGAGATAATTGGTAATATCAGCATCGGTCATATCGGCAATGGATTGGCCATTGAGGGTCACCCTCTGTTCCGCTCTGCTCTGGGCGGCAAAAAAACCGCCAAAGCCAATGAAGCATAAGGCAACGATCACCGCAGCCCGCTTCTTCCAGGACGGCAGCTCCTTTTCCGGAGGCAGCCCGTGCTTTTCCCGGTACCGCCGGCGATATTCCTTCATCCGTTCTTTCCGTGCTCGTTCTTCGTCAGTCACATTCTAACCTACCTTTTCAATATATTTCAAAATGTACCCATACTACAAGTACTAAATTCCAACAATTTCTAATCGGGCGCCCCCTCTACTGCGGTCCGTTTCAGCAACCGTCCTGCCATTCCTTACAGTCATGACCTGACGGGCTGAAAAGGCACGTGGTCGCCCCTACCTCTATCACATGCTAACCTACCTTTTCAATATATTTCAAAATGTACCCATACTACAAGTACTAAATTCCAACAATTTCTGACGGGCGCCCCCTCTACTGCGGTCCGTTTCAGCAACCGTCCTGCCATTCCTTACAGTCATGACCTGACGGGCTGAAAAGGCACGTGGTCGCCCCTACATCTATCACAGGCTGACCTACCTTTTCAATATATTTCAACCGCCCCTGGCTCCCCTCATAGGGGAGCTGTCAGCGAAGCTGACTGAGAGGTTCTCCCCTGCGAACTGCGGGCCGCCAGCCTCAGCTGTCCGTTCCAGCAACCGTCCTGCGCCTTCCGTTGGTCGGCACCTGACGGGCTGGAAAGGCGTAGGCGCCCCTACCTACAATACAAGCAAATAAGGGGACCTATATCCTCAGGCGACGCCGTGCCGCGGCGGATATGGAGCTGGAGCGTAAAAATTTGGCAAATACAACTTTCTAACTCTTCTATTTTCCAATAAGATGCCACTTTTTGCAAGTGGTATAAGACATATTTTACGCTGCGGCCCTTATTGATGGTCTGCAGGATCTGTTCACACTGATGCTGACCGGCATGAGCCCGGCGCAATTCCTTATAGGCCAGGAGCAGGCGCAGGCGTGACAACATATAACCGGTATTCTTCAAAAACGCATCCTGCCGGCTGAAAAGGCCCTCCAAAAAAGGCAGGGTCTTGGCCCCATTGCGGCGCAAAAATTCGTCCATGAAGGTGAACAAATTCTTTTCCATCGTCCCGGCAAAGAGGTCCTGCAAATCGGCCACATCGACGGTCTGTCTGCCGTCGGGCACAGTGATGCACAATTTCTCCAGCTCCGAAAAGACATAGAGCAGGGAAATATCGCCCCAGGTCTGAAAGAGGGCCCGCAAATAAGCGACGGCCCGGCTGGTCAGGCGCTTGCCCTTGCCTTTCAAATAGTCCGTCACATACGGCATGACCGTCTTTTCCGTCACCGCTTCGGCGGCCACGACGTCGGCCATGGGCTTCAGGGCCTTGAAAAAAGCACTGCCCGTATCCATCTTGCCCTTCGTATAGAACAAAAGGCTGTTTTCGTCACTGAGACGTCCGGCCTCATCAAGGAACCACTGCTCCTCCTTAGTGAGCTTGCTCCGCGACCGGCCGCCGCGCTTGAGCGGCAGAAAGGGACAGTCATACCAGATAGTGACTGTCCCACCGCTAAAAAGACTCGCCCCTTGGAAGGATTCAACGACCGACGCCGCCACGGCATCCTTCTGGAAAGACTGGACCTCCGCATCGCCGCCGGCCCGCTTCCGGGCAGCTGCCAGGAAATGCTGGCGGCCGTCTTCCATGACATAGGGTTCCGTCCCATAAATAATCATTATATGTTTCTTATATTCCATGACTGTTCCTCATCAAACGTAGAAATGCGCCACTGCCCCCGCCAGCGATACAGACGGACCTGGCCGTCCCGGGATGGCGAAAAACAAGGCACACCGTAACCGGCCGCCGTCTCGCCCCACTCTGACAAGACTTCATCACCACGGCGCGAACCATAGACAATGGTCGCCATGGCCGATACGGGGAAATCCCGGCCATTCCAGCCCGTCAGGGACCGAAACTCCAGACACCGCAGCCCTTCCGGAAAAACCGGCGGCACCGACGCCATACAGCGAAACGGCACGTCGCCTTCCCCCTTTTCGGACAGAAAGGTAAAATCCCGCCGCAGCAAAGCCAGCGTATGATCCGCCCCGTCGCCGTCGACACGGCAATGGCGGAGCCGAAAGACGCCATGAGCCCGCAAAGCCGGCGTCACGACGACAGCCACCTGGTCGGGGTTGGCGAATTTAGACCTATTATACCATATATCGGCCGATTTATCTTCATGAATGACAGCCGTCACCTGATCCCGTCCGGCATCGAGGACCAGGACGCCCGACCCGGATGGTCTCAGGAACCAGGCCACAGCCAGACAGGCCAGCCAAACAGGGACAATGTGCCTGCGAACAGTAGGACAAAAGACAAAGGCTACAGCCAGATACCAGGCCAGGCAGGCCCACTTTGACGGCTGACCGGCCCAGAAACGACTCCCCGGCAGGGCAGCGATGAAGGCATTGCCCTTCAAAGCCAGGGCCAGCAAGGGCTTGATGAGCCACAGCACCATATCGGCACCACCAGTCCACAAGAGGGACAGGGCCGACGCCAACAGGCCGAGGACCATGACCAAGTCCAATACCGGTGCGACCAGAACATTGGCAAGCAGCGAATAGACGGGAAAAGAAAAGAACGCCGAAAACAAGAGCGGCACGACCAAAATCTGGGCCGCCACACAGACCGTCAGGCAATCCCGCAAAAACACAGGCAGACCCGAAAACCATTGGCTTACGGGCTGCTGAAAAAGGATGATGCCTGCCGAGGCACCGCAGGACAGGCGGAAACTCAAATCAAAGAACAAATACGGACTATAGAGCAGCATCCCGGCCATGGCCAGGGCCAATGCATGACCGGCCAGGTATTCGCGCCGCGCCGTCAGGCTCAAAGCACTGGCCGCCCCCATGAGGGACGCTCGGACGACAGGCGACGAAAAATCCGACAAGGCGCCGTACAAGAAGAGAAAAACTACAGAAATGCAAAATAAGCCGCGCGGCCGCAATCCCAGGGCGCGGCCCATGAGCTGGATCACAGCCAGCAACAAAGCCACGTGGGACCCGGAAACGGATAGAATGTGGATCAGCCCGGTCGTACTAAACGATTCCAGCAGCCCTGGAGGCAAGTCCTCATAGTGGCCGCCAAAGAGCAGGCTGGCCAATACCGGCGCATATTCGCTGCCGAGGATAGCTTCATAGCGTCCGGTCAGGGCTTGGCGCAGGTCCTGTAAAAAAGCCTCCCAGCGGCCTGGCGGAGCTGTTACAGTCACTTTTCCCCCATCATCAGCAAATAGACGCAGACAGATTGCCTTTTCCCGGTCGCGGTGCAGGGCATCGTACATGCCGTCGTTCTTGTAATATGTCAAAGGCCGGCTGTCGCCAGTGACGGCAACTATACTGCCTATGACCTGCGGTTCCGGCAAGGTCACATAGATGCAGCCTTTTCCGGGCTGTACGTCCGCTTCCCCATCATAGGCATAGCGCCGGACCTGCATGATATACCGTCCGACCCGTCCCTTTTCATTCGTATAGGTACTGCGCCGCTCTTGCAGCATCCCTTCTACGGTCAGTCTGGCGCCAGCCGCCTGATGCGGCAGGGCTTCGTAGCGATCCGCCTCTAGCTGGAGACGGCCGGCACCCAGACTCAGGGCGGCCAGCACCAAACAGACAGCCAGGCCGAGACGACTGCGGGGCCGGCTAAAGAATACACCAAGCAAAGACAGCAGGAACAGGGATATCCAAAGGCCGAACGACAGGGAAAGCGCATCTGCCAGGGCAATGCCTCCCGCCAAGGCCAGGACCAGGGACAAGCTGACCCATTCCGGTTTCATCTTTCCCATCATAAGCACACCAAATCTTTCAGTTTGGCGAACTTTGCCGGACCGATACCTTTGACTTTCTGCAGCTCTTCGATACTGCTAAAAGAGCCATGTTCCTGGCGATAAGCGATGATGTTGGCTGCCATAGCTGGTCCGATGCCGGGCAGATCCGTAAGAGCCTTCTCATCGGCCCGGTTCAGGGACACTTTGCCCGCTTCCGCTGGATTTTCTGGAATGCCCTGGAAATCATAGGGTACATGAATGTGGGTACCATCTTCTGCACGATCCGCTAAATTAACGGCACTCGTATCGGCATAGGCAATCATGCCGCCAGCTGCCGCTACAGCTTCACCGGCCGTCTTCCCCGTTTCCAGGGCATAAAGGCCGGGATTCTTGACAGCTCCCGTGACGTAGACAAATGCCTTTTCCGGCAATGGTTCTTCTACGGCCGGCGGCGGCTCACTAAAAGCGTTTTCAAAGTCAGGGGCGAATTGGAACAGGGCCACGCCCAGCAAGAGCAGGGCCAAAACTACGAATTTCTTCATGACAATCCCTCCTATACATATAGTATGAAAATCTATATGTATAGTATGCCCTATTTTTTGACCCCTTTTCGAAAATTTAATCGTCCTTTAATCGAATTCGGCAAAATTTAATCTTTCTCTCATCTACCAGCTGCTCTTGGATTTCCAGAAGCTCTTGCGCAGCATGACCAGGAGGGTGAACATTTCCAGCCGCCCCAGGAGCATGGACAGGCAGAGGATGGATTTGGAGAAGACCGAGAGTTCGGCATAGGTGCAGGTCGCGCCGGTGATGCCGAAGGCCGGGCCGATGCAGCCCATGGTAGAGACGCTGATGCCGATGGCGTCGAAGGTGTTGATGCCGTCAAAGGTCAGCAGCAGGGCCCAGAGGGCGATGAACATGATATAGAGGAAACAGAACTGGGCCGCCCGCATGACCGTATCGTCGCCGACGCGGCGGCCGTTGATAGTCAGGCCCCAGACCTGATGGGGATGGAGCTTGGCCTTCGTTGCCTGCCAGATGTAGCGCACCATGATGACGACGCGCGAGACTTTGAGGCCCGCTGCCGTCGACCCGGCACAGCCGCCGGAAATCATGAGCATCAGCAGGATGCCCTTGGAAAAGGGCGGCCAGCGGTCGTAGTCTGCCGATACGAAGCCCGTCGTCGCGATGGACGCCGCCTGGAATGACGAATAGCGCAGGGCCGTCGGCGCTGATACGTCGAAGCCGTCCATGAGGTTAAGGCCGATGAGGACTGTTGCCGCGGCGATGATGAGCAGGTAGGCCTTGAATTCGGTATTGCGCCGCAGGACGTGCCAGCCCTTCTGCCAGGCCTGGTAGTACAGGCCATAGTTGCCGCCGGTGAGGATCATGAAGAAGGTCATCCAGGCTTCGACGGCCGGGCTTTCAAAATGGGCCGCACTGGCATTATACGTCGAGAAGCCGCCGGCCGAGACCGTAGACAGAGAGTGGTTCAGGGCGCCGAGGAAGTCCATGCCGCAGAACAGGAAGATGACGAAGGCCGCCGCCGTAAAGGCCATGTACATGCGGAACAGGACCTGGGTCATGTCGTGGAGCCTGGGCAGGACCCGTTCCCGCGTCGGTCCCGTCGATTCAGCGTTGTACATGTAGACCGTCGACTGGCCCGCTTCCGGCAGCAGGGCGATGAAGATGACGACGATGCCCAGGCCGCCGAGCCAGTGGGTCAGGCTGCGCCAGAAGAGGAGGCTCTGGGGCAGGACCTCCAGGTCGGGGATGACCGTCGCCCCGGTCCCGGTAAAGCCGGAAATGCTCTCGAACAGGCCGTCGAAGTAGTTCAGGTAGCCGCCGAGGCAATAGGGCAGCATCCCCAGGAAAGTCGCCAGGAGCCAGCCCAGGCCGGTGATGGCAATGCCTTCGCGCATGGTCAGTTTCTTCGTCCGCACGTGGCCGTAGCGTAAGAAGCCCCAGCCTGCCAGGGCACAGACAAGGATCGTGCCGATAAAGGCCGGCCAGCTGTCTTCAGCAAAGGCCAGGGCCATCAGCAGCGGCAAGGTCATGACGCCGGCTTGGGCCCAGGCGATTCTTCCTAAAAATTGACAGATTACGTGTAAATCCATAAGCGTCCCTTCAAAAAAATGAAATCCTTTTTATTATACCATGGCCGGCGCGGGAACCGCAAAAAAAACTGTCATTCCATAGAATCTTATATATATGTTATAATAAGAAATACTATTGAAATAACCGACTTCTTCCGTCAGAAAGGATGACCTCCATGACTTATGACTATATCCATGACTTGTTGAATTTTATCCAGCACAGCCCGTCGCCATACCACACGGTCCAGGCCAGCCGGACCTATCTCGACCAGGCCGGCTTCCAGGCCCTGTCCCTGTCCGAAGCGTGGCAGCTGGAACGGGACCGCGCCTACTACATCCCCCTCTATGGTTCGGGCCTCGTCGCCTTCCGCACGGGATCCGATGTGCGCCGCCACCTGCGCCTGAGCGCGGCCCATACGGATTTCCCCTGCCTGCGCCTGAAATACCGGCCGGAAATCCGCCAGCATGGCTACCTCAAGCTGAACGCCGAAGTCTACGGCGGCCTGCTGCGCGAATCGTGGCTCGACCGTCCCCTGTCCCTGGCCGGCACGGTAGCCCTGCAGAGCCAGGATGCCTTCCAGCCGGAAATCCGCCTCGTCGACGCCGGCCGGCCGGTCCTGACCATTCCCCGCCTGGCCATCCACATGAACCGCCGGGCCAATGAAGGCGTCGAGCTCAACCCGCAGAAAGACCTGCTGCCCCTCCTGGGCCTGGACCAGCGCGGGCTGACGGACCACTTCTTCCTCGATTTCCTGTCGGAAAAATGCCACTGCCTGCCTGAAGCCATCCTGTCCTGGGACCTGACGGTCTATCCCTATGAAGCGGGCTGCCGCCTGGGCTGGCACGATGAATTCGTCTCGTCGCCGCGCCTGGATAACCTGACGTCGGTCCTGGCCTGCCTGACCGGGCTGGTCCAGGCGAACCAAGCCGACGGCCTCAACGTCGCCGCCCTCTTCGATAATGAAGAAGTCGGCAGCCAGACGAAACAGGGGGCGGACTCCCAGATCCTGCCGGACATCCTGCGCCGCATCTACCACGCCTTCGGCCTGACGGACGATGACTTCTCGGCCGACCTGGCCCGGGCCTTCATGCTCTCTGTCGATGTGGCCCACGCCATCCATCCCAACGTGCCGGAAAAATGCGACGTCACCAACCAGCCCGTCATGGGACACGGCATCGCATTGAAAATCGCCAGCAGCCAGCGCTATGCCGGTGACGCCGCCGCAGTCGCTGTCATCAAGTCCCTCTGCCGGGAAAATGATATTTCCTATCAGGTATTCATGAACCGGTCGGACATCCCCGGCGGTTCGACCCTGGGCTCCCTGCTCTCGGCCAACCTCCCCCTGCGGGCCATGGATATCGGCATCCCCATTACGGCCATGCACTCCTGCCGGGAACTGATGGGCGCTGCCGACCAGGAAAGCCTGGTCCGCCTGATAGGTGCCTTTTTTGGCCATGAATAATTTTTATTCTGTATCCTGTATACATCGTTTCGTTCTAGCAATATTTTTCCTAATTTAAATGGTATTTTGAATTCCACATTATGCAATTTCAAGCATAATATTCGCGGCAGGTTCCTAACTCTACGGTTGACGCTTTTTGTTATCCATATTATAATGACTTATGTGTATTACATTGTGTTGTACGTTATCCGAAAATGCTTGCATACAACAGAGACTTTTGTGTACAGAAAGAGTGAACGCGCATGACTTTAGGACAAGAAATTAGATATTACCGCAAGAAAAAGGGCTTAACCCAGACGGCTTTCGGTGCCCTCTTTGGCATGTCCAAACAGGCCGTCTATTCTTGGGAAACGGGCCTCTATTCGCCGGATATCTCTGTGTTATTGAAGATGGCTGACTTCTTCCAGATCCCCATCTGTATCCTCGTCGGACGGCCGGGTATGTACTGCAAAGGCAGTGAAGAACACGGCAATAATTGTGACTTCTGTGCTTCCATCACCGAAGACGACAGCCACATCATCCGGGCCATCCACGCCTTACCGCCGGAAAAACAGGAAGCCATTAAAACATTATTGAATATCAATGGCAACAAATAAAGCATTGCAAAAAGGGCTTGTCGCACGACGACAAGCCCTTTAAAGTTGTTAGTGGTTAGCAGCTGGCAAAAAGCCTTCGCGCGAGAAGCCCTTTTAAGATGATTCCTCGTGGTCAGCACCTGACGGGCTGGAAAGGCTTTGGTCCGGCCCCCACGAGCCACGGATCACTAGCCACGAGCCACTAAATCATGGTATGATGGAAGAAAAATGCAAAGGACGATGTGTGTTATGGAATCTCTTATCCGCTCGGTCTATGGCCGGGCCGATGCTGAATATGTCATCAAAAAATCCCGCTTCATCGCGACGGTCTGTGAAGTGAAGTCCGAAGACGAAGCGGCGGCCTTCATCGAGGAAATGAAAAAGAAGTACTGGGATGCCCGCCACAACTGCTCGGCCTATCAGGTCGGCCCGGACGGCCGCTTCCAGCGTTCCAGCGACGACGGCGAACCATCCGGCACCGCAGGCCGGCCTATCCTGGAGGTCCTCAAGAAACAGGGCCTGACCAATACGGCCGTCGTCGTCACCCGTTATTTCGGCGGCATCAAACTCGGTGCCAGCGGCCTCATCCGGGCTTACAGCCATGCCGCCGCCCTGGCCCTGGAAGCCGCAGATATCGCCGTCTATACGCCGTTTACGATCATGACGGCGACCGTCGCCTATCCCCTGGTCAGCACGATGGAACGCTTCGTCCCCGACCACGGCGGCACCATCACCGGCCGGGATTTCGCCGCTGACGTGACCTTCACCATGGAAGTCCCGCAAAGCGGCAGCGATGCCTTCGCCGCCAGCCTGACCGACACGACCAGCGGCCGCGTCACCTGCCGGAAAACCGGCACCATCGTCAAGCCCGTGGTTCGTGGTTAGTGGCTCGTGGTTCAGGACGGTTGCCAGAACGGATAGTTGTGGCTATCGGCCCGCTATTGGGGCTGGCGGCCTGCGACTTTCCGGTAATCCTTGGGCAGCAGGCCCGTCGTCTTCTTGAAGGCTTCGGCGAATTTGCTGCTGTTTTCATAGCCTACGCTGTTGGCGATGTGCAGGATGCTGTTATCGGTCCCGGCGAGCTGGCGCATGGCTTCGGCCATGCGCGCCTCTTTCTGGTACTGGTAAATCGTCGTGCCGCACATGTCCTTGAAGCAACGCTTGAGCGTCGTCGGCGCCATGCCATAGGCCGCGGCCAGCTCTTCGATGGTCTGGTGCCGGCAGAGATTCCGGCGCAGTTCCTTCTGGACGGCTTTGACCGTATCGGACTGGTGCCGCGTCAGGAAGGGCCGGTCCTGAATCGTCCCGGACGGCTGGGTGCCCAGGAAGAGGAGGATTTCCAGGATCTTCAGGCGGCAATAGCGCAGGTGGATAGCCTGCGGTACGTGATAGAGCTCAAAAAAGAGGTGCTTCATGGCCTCATTTTCCTGCATGATGACGCCGAAATCCGAAGCCCGGCAAAAACGGTCGCACAAGGCCTGCAGGTCCGGCCGGTCGTCTTCGAGGAGGCGGTTCAGGACGGGCTGGGCTTTTTTCCTGTCGATGAGCAGGGACAAGCCGTGATAATGAGAGATGGGAAAATACGCTGTATGGCAGTACTCACTGCAACTGCGCTTGCCGACGGACATGTCCCCTTTTCCCATATATAAAAACTCTCCGTTTTTAAAATTGCATTCAATGCGCCCTTCTTCACAGTGATTGATAGCAAAGACGCCGGGCCTGGGCCGGGCGTAGCAGGAAAATTCCTGGATATGGGCATCCATATAAGAAATAGAAATCCCCGGATATATGACGTAATTTGTCATATACGCCGAGCCTGTTTCATTTTCAATGCGTACCACCTGCCGGTCCTGATCATGGCAGAGGATGCGCATCGTCGTTTCACCACTCATGGGCAGCTCCTTTTCAGAATAGATAGGTCTGGCGCAGGGAGCGGCGTGTCTTGAGGAATCCGCTCCAGACGAAAGTCATCCGGGTCACATCGAGGGCGATGACATGAAGGACGACGGGCATAGCTGCCAGCCGCTGCGGGGTAATTCCCTTGAGGTCGGCAATACGCCGGTATTCCTTATCGCCGGGCTCGATGAAGCGCACACTGCCTTCAGCCTGCAGACCGGCCAGATGCTGGATATCCGTAAAGGCATCACAGACAGAAAAAGCGGCGTGATGATTGCGGTAGAGGTAGATGAATTTGCGTCCGCCTTCGCTGAAGAAATAAAATGTCCCCTTTTCATAGACGTATTCGATGGGCGTACCATGTACTTCCTGTCCCCATCCCGTCGACAGGACGCCGGTGTTATGGCCGGCCAGGAAGGCCTCCATAGCCTCAAGGACAGCCTTGTCCGATGATGCCTGCCGGTTTTCCCGCGCCTGGAAAGCCTGGGCAGCGCTGATCGTGTCGTCGATCCAGTTCTCCGATGAAACGAAGGCCGTCAAGTCCAGCGGCCGTCCCAGCCGGGCCTGGATAGCCGCTGCGATGCGTTCTGTATAGATATTTTGAAAGTCGTTCCACAAAAAAGCCAGCTGTTTGTGCTGCAGGGCCGGCTGCCAGACGGAAAAATGTGAAAACATGGCCTGTTTTGGCCCCATGATGAAGACGATACGTCCATAGCGGTCCCAGTCCCATTTTTCCGTATACGATGCATAGGCGCTCATACTCAGGACGCTGCCGACGAGGCAGGCAATCTGCCGGGTCTGCGCGTCGCCATCATAAATACATAAGGTATTTCCCATCGTTTCCTTCCTTTCTCGTTACCATCGGCTGCGTTTCCAAAGGGCCAGGGAATTGGCACAGGCCAGCAGGTCCGTCACGGGCAGCCGGGCCGGGCAGACCTGCTGGCAGGCCATGGACTGGCCGCACTGTTCAAAATATTGCTGCCGGTAGGCCTGGCGGAGCCGCCGGCTGTGAGGGCTGTCCCCTGTTTCCTGGGCCAGGATGCGGTACGCCTGGACGGCCGCAGCCGCCCCGGCAAAGAGGGACTGCGGCGAAGCATTGGGACAGACTTCCAGACAACAGCCGCAGAGCAGGCACCGTGCCGATTCGTAGCGGTTTTTCCAGGTCCAGGCCGACGCCGCAGCCGGATGTTCCAGCCAAATCTGCCAGTCCTTGAGGCGTTCCGACAGGACGTGGCGGTCGACGATGAGGTCGGCGACGACAGGAAACAGGCTGAGAGGCTCTAACGTAATGACCGGCCCGGACAGGCTGGACAAAAAGGTCGAACAGGCCAGGGCCGGTACACCGTCGATGACCATGGCACAGGCGCCGCACTTGCGCACGAGGCAGCTCCGCTGCCAGCGGATGGGCGCTGCCTCCTGTCCGTCCCGGTCCTTCAGGGGACTGCGGCCGTTGAGGACCGTCAGGGCCTGGGCCACAGAATCGCTGCCCTGGCCGTCATAGAGAAAATCCTGCCAGTACGCCGGGCTCTGGGCCCGTTCCTGGCGGCGGATATGAAAAATATAGGTCATACTATCCCCGTTTCTCCGGCACCGGCCGGTACGACAAGGTAATGCGCCGGCCGTCATATACGGCCAGCGTCGTCCGCAGGAAGCGGTCATCGTCGCGATGCGGAAAATCGCTGCGCCAATGGGCCCCGCGGCTTTCCTGCCGTCCCAGGGCCGATTGCAGCAGGGCCCGTCCCAGTAGCGGCAGGGTACCGGGCAAGGCGGCGATGCCGTCCAAGGCCCGGGCCAGTACCTCCCCGTTGCGGACGACGCCCAAGGCCTGGTCGAGGTGCTGCCGCAGGCAGGCCAGCCCTGCCGGAGACAGTACCGCCGGCGGCATATCGGGCCGTCCGGTCCGGGGCAGCGGCCGGTCCCGTCCCTCTTCCATCGCCGTACCAGCCGCTTTGCGGCCGCCATAGATGGCCCCGAGCAGGGAATTCCCGCCCAGGCGGTTGGCGCCATGGTACTGGCAGGCACATTCGCCGGCAGCGTACAGCTGCTTCCACGGCGTGCGATGCCATTCATCGACAGCCAGGCCGCCCATGAAATAATGGATGCCCGGTGCCACGGCGATGGGCTGACAGCGGATATCGACGCCGCCATAGAGCTGGCAGTCGGCCACCAGGCCCGACAATTTCCGGGAAAAGACGTCTTCATCCAGGCCCGTCAGATCCAGCCAGACCGTTTCGCCAGCCTGACAGTGGTACCAGATTTCCCGGGCCGTCACATCGCGGGGCATGAGGTTCCCCAGTTCCGGATATTTTTCTTCCATGAAATACCAGGGCTGCCCCTGTTTCATCACCCAAAGCCGTCCGCCTTCCCCGCGGGCCGCTTCACTGACCAGCATCCGCTTCCCGTTGCTGGCAATCGTCGTCGGATGATACTGGATGAACTCCCCATTGGCTACGGGCAGGCCCAAACGGAACAACTCGGCCGTCACGGCACCGGTATCGGCCAGCGAGCCCGTCGTACAGCCAAAGAGGCCATGAAGGCCGCCACTGGCGATGAGGACCGCCTGGGCCGGCAGGTCACACGTTTCCCCGCTCCAGGTGTCGCGCAGGCTGGCGCCGGTACAAACCGGCCCGTCGTGGAGCAGGGTCAGGAAATCATGGTGGTCCAGACGGTGTACGGCCCCTTCCACTTCATACCGGCGGACGGCGTCGATGAGGGCCGTCATGAGCTGTTTTCCCGTATCGCTCTGCGAAAAGGCCGTGCGTTTCTTCTTCTGGCCGCCGAAATAGCGCAGGTCGATCTGCCCGTCTGCCATCCGGTTGAAGGGGACGCCCAAATCGGCCAGTTCGGTTACCAGGGCCGGAGCGGCTGCCGTCATGGCCAGGACGGCATTGGGATCGGCCAGGCCGCAGGCCGCCCGCAGCGTATCGGCTCCGTGTCCGGCCGGACTATCCTCCTGCCCCTGGGTATCCAGGGCCGCGTTGATACCGCCTTCGGCCATGACTGACTGGGCCCGTTCGGACGGCAGGGAGGAACAGAGCCAGACCTGCCAGCCCTGACGGGCCGCCGTATAGGCTGCCGACAAACCGGCCAGGCCGGCCCCGATGATGACCATTTGCGGACTCATAAGTATTGCCACCTCACAAAATAAACGATGCCGGCCACGGCCGCAAACCCGCAGAAGACCAGGAGCACCAGCCTGATGCTGCGGCTCTGCCAGTCCAGCTGGGAACAGCCCAGGGCCAGGCATAAGGGTTTCAAATTCACGGCGATATGCAGGGCCAGGGCCGCGATGAGCAGAAGATGGGCCGCTAGCTTGACCGCCGTAAAGGGCAGGAGAAAATACGTCCCGTCTTCGGTCAGGCCGAACATGCCGATATGAAAGACCAGCAGGACCAGGATGGCGATCCCGCTGATCCGGCGCAGCCAAAAAGCCCGGTTCAGCCGGATATACCGGCGGGACCGGCATCGCAGGTTCCGCCAGGTCTGCCCTGTCAGGACCAGGCCGAAGCCGACATGGAGCCCCAGCAGGCCCGCCGCCAGCCAGGCCAGAAAGACCATGGGACGGCGGCTGGTACCGAGGAGCAGGAAACTGCCGCAGAGAGCATGGAGCAGGACGACGACCGTCAGGGCCGCCGCGACTAAGGTATGGATACGACGCATGACAGCCTCCTAACGCAGGACATAACTTTTATATTCATAACTACGGGCCTGAGCATCCAGGCCGTCCGGCAGGGACGCCGCCGGCACGAGGATGGCTTCATACGCCCGGGCCCGCAGGCGGGAGCGCAGGAAGACGGCTTCCAGCGGCCGCACGGTCAGTGTCACCTGCCGGCTGGCCGCCCGCCGGACCAGGGACTGGCTGTAAGCGGACAGGGCCGCGTCGTCCCTGGGAATATAAAGGACCACCGTCTGTCCGGCTAAAGGCGCAAGGCCAGCCCGGCTCTGGCTGAAGAAACGGCCGAAAGCCTGACAGGCTTTTTCCTCGTCAAACGGCGGCTGCTGGCTGTTGAGCAGCAGGACATACGAACCCGACAGCCTGCTGTCCCCTTTCGCCTGGGACCGCGGCGTAGCCCCGGCCAGGCCATCTACCGGCGATGCCAGCAAGGCCCCGGCCAGTAATACAAAGAGAACGGCGCCGCAAAGTACCTGTACCATCCGACGCCGTTGTCTGTTCCGTTCCATAACCCCACCCTGATTCAATAATAAATTTCATTATTAGTTTACCGAATCCGGCAGGTCTTGTCAATATGTCATTCCGTCAGCCCTTCATGCGCTGCATGACGGCCTGGAGTTCTTCGTGGCTCATATGCTTCATGGCTTCGGCCATGTGCCGCATGGCTTCCAGGCTGGGGCCGGCCCCGCTTTCTTTCATCTTCCGCATGGCTTCGGCCATGGCCGCCGACTTCGGCGAATCCTGGGCGGCAATGCCCTGCAGGGCCGCTGCCGTCTGGCCGGTCAGGAGATACTGCATACATTCCAGCGTCGTCTGGGTCAGGTTGACCTGCCAGAACTGGCCGGCATCGGTCAATTCGTAGAGGACGCCGTTATAGCGGACCAGGCCCTGTTCCTGCCAGCGCTGATAGAGCCAGTTCAATTCGCCCAGCCGCGGTTCCCTGGCTGCCAGGGCGCCGATATCGAGGCAGCCCTGTTCCAACTGATACTGGATGTCGTCGATGAGCGGCTGGAAAGGCGACTGGCGCAGGAGGGCCATGAAAGGCTTCTTGCCTTGGTGGACGAACATCTCGTACGGGGCAATGGCCCGGTGCAGCATCGTTTCATAGCCATCGACGTGGCCGCCGGCACCGCAGCCGAAGGGGAACATGGCCGCTCCCGACCGGGCCAGGGTATTGTAGAGGCTCCGTTCCCGCCGCGATTTGCTCCAATGGCAGATATTGAGGCGCGTATACGCCCGCTGGTCGAGATAGGTCTTGGCGGCCTGGAACATGAGGGCCTGCTGGGCCGTCGTCGCCGCCGGCGGCAGGGTCCCCTGGCGGATAGCCCGGTTCAAGGCACTGCCTTCAAAGACGTTGAGCTGGTAGAGGTCGGCGCCGTCGATGCCCGATCCGGCAAAGGTCCGGACATCGTCCATCCAGACGTCCATAGTCTGGCCGGGCAGGCCGTACATGAGGTCGATGACGACGACGCACTGGCCATAGGCCCGGAGGGCTTCCAGGCGTTCGAGGACCGTATCCCGGTCGTCGAGGCGGCCGACGGACTGGCGGACTTTCGTATCAAACGACTGGACGCCCAGGGACATGCGGTTGACGCCGTATGCCAGCCAGGTATCGATCTTTTCCGGTTCCAAATCGTGGACCCGCCCTTCCAGGGTCAGTTCGTAGTCATTGGCCAGGGGCAGGCAGTCCCGGATGGCCCCCAGGAGGCGGGCGGCATTATCTGCCGACAGGGATGTCGGCGTGCCGCCGCCGATGAAGACGGCGTGGATCAGGCTGTCCCGGAGGCGCGGTGCCTTGGCAGCCTGGCGCAGTTCCTGAACTAAACAGCGGACGTATTCGTCTTCGACGGACGGGTCCATCCCATTCTGGAAGAAACCACAATATAAACATTTTGTTTTACAAAAGGGAATGTGTATGTAGGCGGTCTGTATTTCTTTCCCTGTCGGCGGCTGGGCCATCAGGTCCTGCCAGATTTTCTGGGATTCTTCCGGGGATATCAGGCTTCCCTGGAGACCGGCATGGACGACGCGCTTCTGCGGGAACGCTCCGGTCAGGGCATCGCCGCCGTCTATGCCGAACTGTAACGCCCGCTGCTGCGGCGGCGTCTGCTCATAGAGTTGCTGGAGACTCATGGGCTCACCCCTTCCCTTCCAGGCGCTTCAGGACGGAAGCCGCGAAATCGGCGGCGGCCCGGAGATCCTGTTCATCGGGGTGGACGGCAGCCCGGGCATGGAGGGCATCGCGTTCCGGCGATTTTCCATGGGGATGGCCGGCCGGGAACTGCTTGTACATCATTTCGATGACCTTCGGGTCGACGGCGCCCTGGCAGACAAACGTCCCGACGATGGCATCCTGATCGGGCAGGAGGGCCATGCCATGTTCCAGGCACATCCTGGCGTGTTCCGACTGCGGATCTGCCCCCAGAGTGGCAAAAAGGGCGATATGTTCATTATGCAGGCCTGTCATCACCGCTTTGGCTTCTGCATTAGCCGTACCGCGGTCGACCCAATAGCCCATAAAGACGAGATCATACGCGGCCAGGTCTGCCGGCGCCTGACTGAGCGGGAGGCACGGCGTCCCCGCCGGCAGGGCGCCGGCGATGGCCCGGGCGACTTTCTCCGTATTGCCCGTGCGGGATGAGTATAAGACAAGTGTACGCATAGTATTCAGATTCTCCTTTATTGTATATTAAATGTAACTGGTACGTGGACGGTTACGGTACCGCCCGTCCCATTGGGATATGGGCAGGCGGCATAGACGGCATTGACGGCTGCCTTGGCCAGGAGGCCGCTGCTGTCGGCCGACGCGCTGACGCAGTTGCCGCCGCTGTCGAGGACGACCGTAACGGTGACCGTCCCGGTCAGGCCGCGCTTGATGGCCATGGGCGGATACGATTTATTGGCATTGACGGCTGCCCAAAAGCCATCGCTGTCAAAGGGAGCCGAGCCCGTGCCAGCAGCACCGCTGTCGCCGCTGCCCTGACCGTTACCCGATCCTTCGCCATACCCCTGGCCGTCGCCGCTGCCGGAACCGGTTCCACTGCCAGAACCGCCGCCGCTGCCACTGCCCGAGCCGGGCCCTTCACCACGGCCTTCGCCAGTCCCGGATCCATTGCCGGAACCACCGCCACTGCCGCCATCAGCAGAAACGCCAGCCGTACTGCCGCCCGTGCCCGATGTGCTGTCCGACGGGGCAGCCTGGGCAGCGGGAGCTGCCGGCGCAGCCGCTTTTTCAGCAGCGTCCGCCAGGATTGACTGGGCCTGTGCCACCTGTTCCGGCGGCGTCAGGGCGGAAGACTGGGCTGCGACCGCTGCCGTCCGCTGGGCGACTTCGCTATCCGATAATTTATCGGGAAAGAGCGCTTCCGACGAACCGCCGCCTCCCCCGCCGCCGGCATGGCCGCTGCCGGAATCGGTCAGGTCCGACGCATCGAGGTCGACGACATACATCTTTTCCTGCTCATGCTGGGCCACACTGCCCGCCAGGCCGACGGCCAGCAGGCCGGCCACGACGAGATGGACGAGGAGCGAACCGGCATACGCCCGTTTCCAAGAAATCCCTTCCATGACCGTCATCCCTTCTGCTTGGCCGCAATGGCCAGACGCTTGACACCGGCCGACTTGAGCATATCCATGACGGCCACGACCTGCCCATGGGCCGTGTCTTTATCGGCCTGAAGGATGACGGCGGCATTGGCATTGTCAGCCATATGCTTCTTCATCATATCCGAAGCTTCATCCAGCGTGACCGGCTTATTGTCCAGGGTAATGTGCCCGGCCTTGTCGACGGTCACGATGAGCGGCATCTGGGCCGGCGCCGAAGCGCTCTGGGCCTGGGGCAGCTGGACGGCCAGGGCCTTCTGGGCGACGGTCTGTAAACTGTTCATCATAAAAAACACGAGGAGGAAGAAAATGATGTCGATCATGGGGATGATCATGAACACGGGTTTCTTCTTCATCTTGACATGAGAAAACATGACCTGCGCCTCCTATGCATTTTTCCGAGCCTGCATGACCGCCATGCAGACCTTTTCCGTATCCGTAACGATGGTATCGAGCTGGTGCGAAAAATACGTATAAACGCAGAAAGCCAGGATGGCGACACAGAGGCCCGTTGCCGTAGCCACCAGGGCTTCGCCGACACCGCCTGTGACGGCTGACGCACCGGCGCCGTTGTCGAGGACGCTGAACGTGCTGATCATGCCGGTGACCGTCCCCAAGAGGCCCAGGAGCGGCGAAATAGTGACGATGGCACTGAGGTAATCGAGGTAGCGCTTGAAGCCGACGGCTTCGACACTCATCTGTTCATGAAAGGCGATTTTCATGCCCTTCGTGTCGCCGCCATGGCTCAGGCCGCTGGCTACGATACGGCTCATGGCCGTCGGGAACTTGCGGCAGAGCTGGCCCGCCGCATCCCACTGCTGCCGCTGGACCGCCTGGCTGACGCCGCTGCAGAACTGTTTGGACCCCTTACGATTCGCACGGTAATAGCCAAAGCGTTCGATAGCAATGGCCAGGGTGAAAATCGACAAGGCTAACAGCGGATACATGACGAGTCCGCCACTGTGAAATAAATGAAATGCATACTGAAGACCTTCCATGATGTGAAACACTCCTTATGTGAAATTAATTATCATATTCTTTACATGCACTATTCTATCAGCATCGCCCGTCCCTGTCTACTCCATTTCGGCCAAAATGCTCCATTCCGACAAGTTTTGGAGGGCAAAAAAGGGGCTGTCGCACGAAGGTTTCTGCCATCATGTGATGCCCCGTTTACTTTATAGTTTGTAGCACAGAGTTTGTAGTTTGCAGAGAAAAGCTTTAAATTTAAACCCATCCGCTAACAACTAACCACTAGCCACTAACAACTTGAAAGGAGCTGTCGCGATGCGACAGCTCCTTTTTTAGGGGTTGCACCTTTTCTGTAGGGGCGCCACGTGGGGCGCCCGTTCACACCAATCGGCTTACAGACATCTCAATAATCTGGGGCGGGCTCGCCACGTGCGAGCCCCTACAGGAGATGTATGAGTTCGCCACGTGCCACATGCGCCCCCTCCCTTACCGCTTACAGCCGATCTGCAAGGGCTGCTTGGCCATCTGCATCTGGCGCAGCATGACTTTGCGGTGCTGGTACATGTGCCATAACGACAGGCCCGTCAGGGCGGCCCCGAACAGGACATGGACTTTTTTAGCCCCAAAGGCCAGGGAACCGACCGTGCCGGCCAGGGCGATGGCCAGGGGAATCCCTAAAGGTAGCTGTTTCATCTTTTTTCTCCTCCTCATCCAGAATATGCAATTGATTCCTACTTTTATCTTACGACAGGAGGATTGGAAATGCAAGGACTGTGCCTTTAGAATTTGAATTCGATACCTGTGCGCCAAATGCGGCCGTCCAGGTAGATGGCGTCGATTTTCTTGTTGAAAATATTATCGACACCGGCAAAGAGTCGGACAGCATCGCCGTATTTCTTATTGATGACGAAATTCAGCGTATTATAGGAATAAGTCTGGCTGGAATCGCTTTCGTAATAGTCATGGACCCACTGTTCCCACAACGTTGCGTTGTAGCCATAGGGGCGGTGGTCGTCATAGGCCAGCTGCAGCGTCGTAATGTTGTCGGCAATGCCGTCGACGCCGTGAGCCGACGATTCGGCCGAAGCGACTTTATTGCTGGCACTCGTCCAGTTGCTGGTCACTTTGACATCCAGGTCCCGCGAGAGATTGCGGCCCAACGTCAGTTCGACGCCGTGGGTCTTGGTCGTGCCGTCGATGTTGTAGTATTCATTATAACCGTGACGGCCGCCGACCGTGCGGGTCGAAATCATGTTGTCGATGTCGTTGTGGAAATAGGTGATCTTGCCGAAGGTCTTGCCCCATTCGCCTTCATAGCTGAGGTCCCAGTTCTTCGATTCTTCCGGTCGCAGATTAGGATTGCCCAGGGTCAGGACGCCCATGTGGGTATAATCCATGTAGAGTTCGCTGACTGTCGGCGCCTTGTAGCCTTCGCCCCAGTTGGCCTTGAAGCGGTTGTGATCGTTTGCCAGGTAGGTCACGCCGAGATGAGGTGTCGTCTTGCTGCCGAATTCGCTGTGATGGTCATAGCGGACGGCCGGGATGATTTCCCATTTATCGCCCAGGAGCCATTCGTCCTGGATATAAGCGGCATAGGTGTTGATGTTCTTGCCGTTGTCGCCGTTCGTGCCGAAGTTGACGCCGTCGACGTCATAGCGGTCGTATTCCGTGCCATAGGTCAGGGTGTGGTCGCCGTTGATCTTATGGCTGTTCTTGGCTTCGATGCCCCAGATGCTGTACTTGTTGGTTTCGCCGTATTCCTTGGCCAGAGCCGTATACGGCAAGAAGCGGAACTTATCGAGCTTGCTGTAGAAAGTGCGGACCATGTAGTCGTCTTTCTTCGTCTTGCCCGTCAGGCTCAGGCTGGCATCGCGCCGTTCCGTTTCCAGCTTGGCGTCCTGCAGGCGGACGATACCGCCCCAGGCACCGAGGTTGTATTCCTTGTGGCTCCAGTCGCCGCTGAGCTTATCCTTGTAGTAGCCCAAATCGAGGTTCAAATTCTTGTTTTCCCCCAATTCATAGGTACCACTGAAATTATAGCTCTGCTTCGGCCCCTGGAGGTTCTTGACGGGCAGGCCGGATACTTCGTGTTCCGTCCACTGGCGGTCCTTGGAGAAATTCATATCGAACGTGCTGCTAAACTTGCCCTGCTTGCCCAGGTCGATGTGGTAATAGTTGGACATGTTCGTCGTCCCCGTCGTCGCGCCGACCGTGACCGACGGCTTGCCGGTAGACTTCTTGGTGATGATGTTGATGACGCCGGCCAGGGCATCAGAACCGTACTGGGCTGACGCAGCCCCGCGGACGATTTCGATGCGTTCGATATTATTGACGTTGATGCGGTCCAGGGCCAGGAGGTTCTGCGTCGTTTCCGTATCTTCGATAGCCGTCCGCTGGCCATTGATGAGAATGAGTGTCGAGTCACTGGACATGCCGCGCATGGAAATGCGGTGGCCAAAACCGGTGCTGGTATTCATGATCTGGATGTTGTCTGCCAGACGCAAGGCCGAATAGACGTCGGTCGCGCCGAGTTTCTGGATATCCTCTGCCGTAATGACTTCGACCGTATTGGGGACCATCTTCACGTCCGCTTCGGTCCGCGTCGCCGTGACGACGACATCCTTCGTCGTTACCGCGGAATTATCGGCGGCCCCATCAGCCGACGCCGCATAAGCCGGTACGGTCAAAGCCGTCAAAACAGCCCAGGTAATCCACGCCTTCTTCGTTCCCTTGATTTTATGATATGCCATGTAGGTAAATCCCCTCTCTTTCGCCAGTGGCGATATAATATTGAAAATCATTTACCAATAGATAATATCATAAAACAAGATGAAGGTCTGCTCCAATTGGTCAAAAACACTCCATTCCGACCGTTTTTCACAAAATTGATAAAAAGTTGTGATATGGGTGTAAAAAAGGGCTTGTCGCACGACGACAAGCCCTTTAAAGTTGTTAGTGGCTAGCAGTTAGTTATTAGCGGATGGCTTTAAATTTAAAGGTTTTCTCTGAAAACTACAAACTCTGTTGCTACAAACTATAAAGTAAATGGGGCCTAGCATGAAAGCAAAAGCCTTCGTGCGACAGCCTCTTTTAAGGGGTTAGCAACTAGTGGCTAGGGGTTAGCGGATGGGGCAAAATTTTAAAGTATCTGCTACGGACTGCGACCTGCGGACTGCGGGCCGCCCGCTGGGACGGCCCCTACGCTCACTACGCTCACGCCTTATACCCAGTCATGAGGTCGACGATGTTTTCCAGGGGATCGCCGGACAGGTAGCGTTTCAAGTTATCTGCGGCGATGCGGACGATATAGTCGTGCGTCGCCTGGAGATGATAGCCGCCGGAGATGTGCGGCGTAATGTAGATGCCCGGCGTCTTCCACAGGGGATCCGACGGCGGCAGCGGTTCCGGGTCGGTGACATCCAGGGCGGCGCCGACCAGATGGCCCCGGACGACGGCGTCCCTCAGGGCCGCCTGGTCGACGTTGGTGCCGCGGCCGACATTGACGAAATACGCACCTTTTTTCATAGCCGCAAAGCGTTCCGCATCATAGATATGATACGTTTCCGGTGTATCGGGCAGGCACGAAGCGACGATGTCCGCCTTCGCCAGGTATTCATTGAAATGAGCCATATCCCCCATTTCATCGGCTTCCGGCGGCACGGCCCCCTGGCGGCGGCGCAAGCCGATGACGTGGGCTCCCATAGCCTTGACGCGCTGACCGAAGTTGCGCCCGATATTGCCAAAGCCGACGACGACGACCGTCGCGCCATAGAGGGACGTGACCGGCCCTTCATCGTGCCACAGGGCCTGATGCTGATTGTCATAGTAACGATAGAGTTTCTTCATCATAGCCAGTGTCTGGGCCAGCATGTGTTCCGACAGCGCCAGGCCATAGGCACCGGTCGCATTGGTCAGGGTAACGCCGGCCGGCAGGACCCCGGGGCGGCAGTATTCGTTGGCACCGGCACTGTTGAGCTGGAGCCACTGCAGCTGCGACGCGTCCTTCACCCTGTCAGGAGCGATATTGCCAATGATGACGTCCGCTTCTTCCAGGTCCTTGCCGGCCTGGGTCCCATCGCCGGGACAATAACAAAAATCCGCTTCCGGAGCAGCGGCTTCCAGCCACTGTTTCTGTTTCGCATCGACATCCATGACAACTAAGATTTTCAATAGAATCACTCCCTATTGCTTTTTTCTTTTGCGGCAATTTCTTTTACCATTTCTAACGGGCATTGGGCAACATGCGCAATGAATTCATACGTCACGTCCTCCTTCAAGAGGTCCCTGACGATTTGATCGACACGGCACCGTTTTCCGTCCGTATTGACGAATTGGCCCATTTTCCCCGCCTCCTCTGCCATTATAACACAATCGAGAGACCTGCATATATATTGCAATAAGAATCATCCTTCTTTCATGAGGAGCCGCTGCCAGCTATTTGCAAGACAAAAGCTAGCAGCCGCCTGTTTCTATTTTATTATAGCTTCTCAATAAAGAAAAAGATAGCATTCCCTGATAGCTGTAACAGAACTGTGCAGGCCCGGCCATAATATGGCTGATGCGTCGTAATCTGTCATCGCCGTTTTTCCCGGATTGACAAGCGCTGTTTTTGTTCTATACTAATAGACAGAGTGTAATCGTCGAACGACCGCACGAAGGGGTACACCACCTTGGGTGTAAACTTTCGTGCGGTCTTTTTTTGTTAGGAGGTCTTTTTTCATGAAAGAATCATCACAGATGCAGCGCGGCCTGAAAAACCGTCATCTCCAGATGATCGCCCTGGGCGGCGCTATCGGCACGGGTTTGTTTTATGGGTCGGCATCGACCATTTCCCTGGGTGGGCCATCGGTCATTGCAGCCTATCTCATCTGCGGCCTCGTCATCTTCCTTATCATGCGCATGTTAGGGGAAATGGCCGTCGAAGAACCGGTATCCGGGTCCTTTAGTTATTACGCTGACAAATATTGGGGGCCTTTCCCGGGTTTCATGCTGGGCTGGAACTATTGGTTCTCTTACGTCATCATCAGCATGGCCGAATTGACGGCTGTCGGCATCTACGTCCATTACTGGCTGCCCGACCTGCCGCAATGGGTCACGGCCCTGGTCTGCCTCATCGCCATTACCTGTCTCAACCTGGTCAACGTCCGGGCCTACGGGGAAACGGAATTCTGGATGTCCTTCATCAAAGTGGCGGCCATCCTGGGCATGATTGCCCTCGGCGCCTGGCTCATCTTCCAGGACAGCCGGCCATTCCCGCAGAACTTCAGCAACCTCTGGGATTATGGCGGCGTCCTGCCCAATGGGATCTGGGGTTTCTGCCTGGCCATGGTGACGGTCATCTTTTCCTTTGGCGGCGTCGAACTGATCGGCATCACGGCGGGAGAAGCGGAAAATCCCGAACGGTCCCTGCCCAAAGCCATCAATCAGATCATCTGGCGCATCCTCGTCTTCTACATCGGGACCATGGTCGTCATCATGAGCCTTTGGCCGTGGAACCAGATTGGCACGCAGAACAGTCCCTTCGTCCAGATTTTCACCAACGTCGGCTTCCCGGCTGCGGCCAATCTCCTCAACTTCGTCGTCCTGGCGGCAGCCATTTCCGTCTATAACTCGGCTATTTACGGCAATTCCCGCATCGCCTACGGCCTGGCCGAAGAAGGCAACGCCCCGCAGTGGTTCCAGAAGCTGTCGTCCCGGGGCGTCCCGGTCCACACGCTCTGCCTCTGCTCGGGCCTGACCCTGTTCGTCGTCGCTGTGACCTACTTCTTCCCGGGAAAAATCTTCATGTACTTCCTGTCCCTCACCGTCGGCGCCACCATCGTCAACTGGATCACCATCATCGTGACCCACTTGAAATTCAAGGCCTGCTGCCAGAAAACAGGCAAGACGACGAAATTCCCATCCCTCTGGTACCCGGCAGCCGACTATTTCTGCCTGGCCTTCCTCTGCTTCATCGTCCTCATGATGACCCAGATGCCGGACATGCTCACAGCCGTCCTCATCATGCCCGTCTGGCTGGCTATCCTCTGGTGCTGCTGGCGCCGCCTGGCCCCTTCGCCCGTAACCAACAGCCGTTAATAGGGGCCTGACGGCCCCGCAGGCCGCTTCGGACTCAGATGCCGCTGCGCGACGATAAATTCAAATTAACGACATCGCCTCGAGTAACCCTCGGCTCGTGGAAAAGGCCGTGGCTCGTAGCTCGTGGTTCGTGGCTCGTGGCTCGTGGTTCGTAGCTCGTGGCTCGTGGTTCATGGCTCGTGGCTCGTGGTTCGTGGCTCGTGGCTCGTGGTTCGTGGCTCGTGGTTCGTAAAAGCCTGCCATTATACTCGAATGGGATGTGATGAAATCTCACAGCGGGACGCACAAGGCTCCCTTTATAGGGGAGCTGGCCGCCAAAGGCGGTCTGAGAGGTTAAAGGTCGGCCCCTGTTGGCCGTGCAGTTTTGGCGGTCCACAGGACCGCAGCGACCTGCTACCTGCGACCAGCGAACTGCGAACTGCGTTTATTCCATGAGTCTGTCGCGGCGGAACGCCGCATCTGAGTCCGAGGAAAGCAAAAAGAGGCTGTCGCATTAAAACAGCCTCTCTTCATCACCAACTAAATTCCATATTCCTTAAAGAGTTTTTCACGAAAATCAGCATCAGCAGCCGCTTTGTTCGCATCGTCGTAACGCTGTTCTCCAAACAGTCGTTGCATTAACATAGACCAGCGTTTGTTAGCTTCTTCTTGTCCCTCTGTCCGGCCTTCTTCGCGCCCCTTGGCTTCTCCTTCTTTACGACCTTTGGCTTCTCCCTCTTTACGGCCTTTGGCTTCGCCTTCTCTACGCCCCTCAGCCTTACCTTCTTCAAAGGCATCGCGATGGTCCGAGTTATAATCGAGGATAGCGAGTTCCCGGTTGATGTAAGCCAGGCGTTCAGCGTCATTCTGAAGGAAGGTCCGGGCCGCATCTACGGCTTTATGGATGGCTTCATCACTCATGATCAGTTCCCCCTTTTCGTCATCACTGAGCTGGTTGGCAAAATACGCCAGCCAGCGTTCCATTTTCGTCATGTCACGGATTCGCTTCTTCGGCGATTTCGTATATTTCGGGATTTCCAGGAAATGGAATACCAAATCTTTATTGAGGCGGTCGCCCGTTTCAGCATTATAAATGCTCCACATGGAATGGGCTTCTTCTTGCGGCAGCAGGTTGAACCGCAACAAATTGATGGTAATGCAAGGCTTCAAGTCCTGATAAGCTCCGCCTGGCGGCAGCGACAACAAGTACAAACGCGCCCAATAGCACATGGTCCGTCGCTGCATGTTTTTCTGGTTAACGATTTGGACTTCGATGTCGACTTGTTCGCCCGTATCCAAGGTACAGGCCACGTCGAGACGGGTCAGTTTTTCATCGTGGCTGTCCGGGACGTTTTCCGTCGGCGTAAAGACGATGTCCGTAATCGGATGACCCAAGTCTTCGGCGGCAATGGCATTGAGGAAATCAATGGTAATAAGTTTGCGTTCCGGTCGGCCAAAGATGAACTTGAACAAGACGTCGTTCATGGGATTGAAGTTCTTTTCCGTCAACTCCGGGAAATACGTGCGATAGCGGATTTCATTGGCAGTCAGTTGCTTTTTCAACAGATTCACCATTCCTTTCTTTATTATATCATGAAACAGAACAAACAGGATATATCCTAACTCCATGATACAATAGAAAAAGGATGGTTCTGAAAAACTTAATCGTTTTCTAATCATTTTTGAATCAAATCCAAAATATTTAAGGAAACGTTAATGTAGATTGGGGCCTGACGGCCCCGCAGGCCGCCGTTCGCAGTTCGCAGGCCGCTTCGGACTCAGATGCCGCTGCGCGGCGTCACACTCAAAAGAACTACATCGCCTCGTGGAACCCTCGGCTCGTGAAAAAGGCCGTGGCTCGTGGTTCGTGGTTCGTAAAAGCCTGCCATTATACTCGAATGGGATGTGATGAAATCTCGCAACGGGCCGCACAAGGCTCCCTTTATAGGGGAGCTGGCCGCCAAAGGCGGTCTGAGAGGTTAAAGGTCGACCCCTACGCATACGGCCACACGGGCCGTTTTTTTTTGCGACCTGCCATCTGCGGATTGCGAACCGCGTTTATTCCATGAGTTTGTCGCGGCGGAACAGCCATATCCGCAGGGACCGCGAGCGTATATTTTGGCCATCCGCTAACTACTAGTTGCTAACTTGCTAACGGCTAACTGCTAACGGCAAAAAAGGCGCTGTCTTCGTGCGACAGCGCCTTTTGCTTTTACGGTCTTTCGTTATTCCGTTTCGCCGTAATCTCGAAGGGGATCCGTTGTTCCCCTACGGATTTCTTGATGAAGATGTTGACTGCCGTCGACATGCTCATGCCGATGGAGTCGCAAAATTTCTCAAAGTCTTTTTTCAAATCCGCGTCGATGCGGATACAAATCGTTGTCTGTGCCATGATTCCCCTCTATTTCTTGCCGACGTACTGACGAATCATTTCTCCCTGTTCTTTGACCAGGGCTTCCAGTTCGGCAATCTTCTTATCCTGCGTATCCACTACATTTTCCAGTCCTTCAATCTTCTGATCTTGTTTATGGACCGTATCTTTCAGGCTGGAAATCGTCTTGGCCATAGCCGTCTTCGACGTCGTGATGCCGCTGCCACCCTGGCCAATCTTGAAGCTCAGGCCGGCATTAAACATGTTTTCCCCGTTGCCGAAGTTCGTGCCCAGGCTGAACATGGTATCTTCATTGGGACGATAGAAGGCGCCGAAAGCGACGCTGTTGGCATTGCGGTAATTGCCATAGCCGACGGCGAAGTCCCACTTGTCATCCGGGTCGAAGTCCAGCGGATGAAGGGCTGCCAAAGCAGCAGCGCCGGCACCGACCTTGTTGACGCGGTTATCGAGATTGGAAACGCGGTTATTGATGTGGTAAATGGATTCTGCGTTGGCAGCGACCTGATGGTCCAAAGCCGTCAGGTTTTCACCAGCCGTGTTAGCCTGTTTGATGAAAGTCCCGTCTTTGGCGACTCTCGTTTCGTTGTAGAGCTGACTGCCATTGATGGCATCTTTCGAATCTTTCGAAATGATTCCGTCTGCCACATTCGTGATTTTCTTACCACCTGCATTAATACCACTTTGGGTGACTGACGGACCTCCTTTAATAGTCAAACCATCACTGGAAATAGTGGTATTTCCAGCCTTTACCTTATCGACGGTGATTTCTTTATTGAGGGATACTTTGTAATTAGCCGGTTTGGCCGGGTCGGTTTCGTTATTGGTAACGGTGATGTTCATTTCATCACCAACGACAGTTCCTACGCCACCATCTTTACCCGGTGCACCAGTATCACCTTTATCACCTTTCGGGCCTTGGATACCGGCATCACCTTTGTCCCCCTTCGGACCCTGGGCACCGGTATCACCTTTGTCGCCTTTCGGACCCTGGGCACCGGTTTCACCTTTGTCACCTTTCGGACCCTGGGCACCGGTATCACCTTTGTCGCCCTTCGGGCCTTGTGCACCGGTATCACCTTTGTCGCCTTTCGGACCCTGGGCACCGGTATCGCCTTTGTCGCCTTTCGGACCCTGGGCACCGGTTTCACCTTTGTCACCTTTCGGACCCTGGGCGCCGGTGTCGCCTTTCGGACCTTGTGCACCGGTTTCACCTTTCTCGCCTTTCGGGCCTTGTGCACCGGTATCACCTTTCTCGCCTTTCGGGCCTTGTGCGCCAGTGTCGCCTTTCGGGCCTTTAAAGGCCGGATCATCCTTCAAAGCATCTTTATCCAGCGTGACAAGGACCCGTTTATCTCCATCATTGCCAACTTCCTGTGCTTTCAGGCCATCACCAAAGTCAAACTGCAGATTGCTAATCGTCATGTCCTTTGCAATCTGGGTGCCGCCTGTATACACATTACCCGCAAATTTACCTCCGTTATAGATGTGAACGGGCATATTCATTACAGCCTTCAGCTGTGCCACATTGACCGCATCGGTATCAGCCGTACCGGCAGCTACATCGGTAAGCTGACGGGTAATGACCGAAGCAGTTACGTTACCGGCTTTATCTTTTTCTTCAGCCCGACCGATGGAAACAGCAGCGGCCGTTGATTTCCAGGTACCGGTCGTATCTCCACTATGGTCGCCCTTTGCCGGGTCATAACCAACGATATTTAATACTTTTCCAGAATCAAGCGAAGCTACAGAACCGGCACCGAGAGCTACACCACCTTCGACGGTAGCATTGGCGTTATAGCCGAGGACGGTAACATTTTTCTTATCTGTAGTCAGTGGCTTCTTTGCGTCAGCCGAGCCAACAATTACCGCTCCATCGATGGCTTGCCCATCTGCACCTGCTACTATGCGGTTATCACCAAAAATCTGAGAATTCGTGGTGCTAGTCACGGAGTTCTTTGAACCCATAACAGCGACATTCGTGGATTGCTTTACTTCATTGCCGTTACCGACAATAGAGGCTGCACCGCCGCCATTAGCGTTTTTGATAGAAGTACGCATAGCTTCAGACAAAGCATTGGGGCTGGCGATGCCATCTTTTGTTTTGATTTCTGATGCATCAAAGTCATTAATCGAATCTTCTACCACGTTGCCTGCACCGACCATGATTGTGCCATTGGCATTCTTGGTACGGTTAGCAGAACCGAGGATGCTGTCTGCCATACCAGATGTGTTATGTTCTGTACTGGTCAGGCCTTCTACACTGTTCAGCGAACCGAGGACAGCAGCGCCAAAGTTCTGTACACCGTAAGGTTTTTCGCCCCACTTTTCATTGTGATACAAGCCAGACACAGCCGTATAACTGCCTACTACCGTCGAGAAGACGCCATTATTGTAGCTGTTATTGCCAATGGTGGTAGCATCGATGCTTTCCTGATAATTGGCAATACCGGAAGAACCTTCACTCTTGCCTTTCGTAAAGTCAATATCCAAGTCGCCAAGTTTGCCCTGATAATTATGGATACCAATCATGGTGCTGCCAGAGCGGGCATAGGAATTCTGGCCGATGGCGATACTGCCGGAATAATCTTTGCCTGCCGGTGTACCAAAGGCAAATGCTTTTTCCAAAGAACCAACATTATTCATAGCTGTAGCATTCTTGCCAATGACAATGCTGTCCCCCTGATTGGCAGAGCTGTTGATATAGGTATTGTTCCCGATAGCTACATTACCAGTATCATAACCGAATGTTCCTCCGCCACTTCTCCACATGAAGTTGTTATTGCCGATAGAAATACTGCCATCTGTACTATCCAGAACATTTTTGTTGCCAATGCTGATAATGTTCTTCTGATTGCTGAAATAAGCATAATCAGCTTTATCATCTTTACCTTTAACGCGATTGTTGCCAATGATAACAGAATCCGTTAAACCAGAAACATTTGTATAGTCATCTCCAGCAAGAATCGTGTTCTTAGTGCTGGTAATGTTATTATTAGTACCAATCGTATACAAATGAGAAGAATTTTTGACGGTTGTATTAAACGCATTAATCATATTGTACTCAGATGGTGTTTTTTCTGTCCCAGTAACTGTGTTGTTGACACCGATAATCTGCGTTTTTAGCGTGTTTTCTGCTGTATTGCCACCGCCGATGACCAAGGTCGCACCGCCACCCTTAGAACTACGAACTCCTTTCGCCAATTTATTCACCATATCATCGACCGAGTTCACGCCAGTTGATGCACTAAAACCACTAATATAAGTATTGGAATTTTTAACGTTATTACCTGCACCAAAAATCAAGGTACCATTGGCATTCTCAGCTACGTTAGCCACACCGATAATACTATTTGCAATGCCACTATAACCGTCTTTCCCTAAGGAACGATTCTGGTTCAGTGAGCCGACGATAGTCGATCCCATATTTTGAGAACCATAATCAAGGCTATTCCAGCCGCCGCTACCATTAAAATCACCAGTATTAACAGAGTACGAACCAACGATTGTTGCCATAAGGCCTTTGTTGTAGGAATTTGTACCGACTGTGGTCATGTCAATAATGTTGGCTGTAGCCGGATTCTTAACTTTTGTCTTTCCATCAGCCGGATCGACCCAAGTTTCATTGACAACCATACCAGCCATAGTCCGGCCATCCATGGTGCGTCCACCAATGTCAATACTACCGGTACGAGCATACGAATTCGTACCAATGGCAATACCTCCAGCAATATCATCTAACGCCGATTGTTCAAATCCTTTTTTAGGAGTATACGTTTTATGGATAAATCCTGATACATCCCACTTATCTTTATCAAAACCAAATTCATATTCCTGCTGACCTGTACCATTCAATACATATGCATTTTTACCGATTGCAATAGAAGTTAAGCTATAGCCATTCGAAGCTACTCTCGAATTCGTCCCAACGGCAATGGAAGAATCTCCATCAGAAGAAGCACCTACACCTGCTGCAATAGCATTCTCGCCTTTTGCACCATCATTATTATAGTTCCCAGCCTTTGTATCTGTCGATTTGACACTATAGAAATGCGTCTTAACTGCATCAGCAGCGGCCGTTGCAGTTACTTTCAGCTGTGCCACGTTGACGGCATCGGTATCCTGTGTGCCAGCAGCCAAATTAGTAATTTGGCGAGTAGATTTAACAGTCTGTGTCTGTTCCTTGCCTTCCTTGTCTTTATATTTCACTTCACGGTCTGCACCACCGACGGAAACAGCGGCATCAGTGGATACCCATGTAGCATAATCTTTATCAGAACGGGCATGTTGTTTTCCCGTAGCGTCATAGCCAGCCTTATCCTGACTGGCATCTTTATCATTTTTACCTGCATCTCGGCCAGGTACAGAATCGTTACCAATAGCAATGCCGCCTTTATCATTACTATGGACGATTGAATCCGAGTCCGTAGCCATAACCGGCGAATAAGCTAATCCGCCAAAAGTCAGCAGACTGGCAACGACGGCAGCCATGGCAGTTTTACCTAAATACCCCCCCCGGTGAACATCAGAGCTTATGTGTTCGCTCTTACTGGACGATTTGTGTTGCCCTTTGGCCAATTCCGATACGACGACATAGCACCGTCTGGCTTTACTCCAAATGACCTTATACGTTCGATTCATAAAAAGACAGCCCCTTTCTTCGCATTATATGCCTCTTATGCAGTTAACAAAATGACATATTTGTAACAAAACTGTTATCTTATTATAGCATACAAAAGTGCAAAATAAAGCTGTATATAGCCATTCTCAAGCCATTGCCAAGTCTTCGGCCTGTATTTTATATTAACATTTTTAATACATTTTAAATACATTTAATTGTAAAAATATGTATATAATAAAACAAAATTTTTCTGCGATTTTTTTGTAAAATAGCAGGGGCCTAACGGCCGGCGTGGATTCGTTCATCGTAGGTCGTTCGTCGTTCATCGAAATTTGGGGCCAATGGCCCCGCAGGTCGCAGTTCGCAGTTCGTAGGCCGCCTCGGGTGACCCTCGGCTCGTGGAAAAGGCCGTGGCTCGTGGCTCGTAAAAGCCTGCCATTATACTCGAATGGGATGTGATGAAATCTCGCAACGGGCCGCACAAGGCTCCCTTTATAGGGGAGCTGGCCGCCAAAGGCGGTCTGAGAGGTTAAAGGTCGGCCCCTACGCACAAGGCCGTTGGCCGTGCAGTTTTTGCGGTCCACAGGACCGCGGCGGTCTGCTACCTGCGACCAGCGAACTGCGTTTATTTCATGAGTCTGTCGCGGCGGAACGCCGCATCCGTAGGGGCGCCACGTGCCTTTTCAGCCCGTCAGGTCATGACTGCAAGGAATGTCAAGACGGTTGCTGAAACGGACCGCCGTAGAGGGGGCGCCCGCTACGCGCTGAAGGCTTCCCGAAGCGTCGTTGTTATTTTGAATCTGTCGTGGCGGAACGCCGCATCTGAGTCCGAGGAAAGCAAAACGGCGCTATCATATACGACAACGCCGTCATAAATAATTACCCTCTTATTCCAAATGATATTCCCGCAGCAATTGTTCCTGGTATTCATCGTTCTGCAAGATGCGATTGGCCTCTTCTTTCCTGCCTTCCTGTATCAGCTTTTGAAGCAATACACTGAGTACTTTTCTTCCTGTTTTTTCTCCACGTTCTTGTCCAAGTTTTTCTCCGATTTCTCTACCGCTATTTTCTCCGCGTAGTTCTCCACGCCGTTTAATCAAGTTACACCTGGCTGCCCCTTTCTTCTCCAAGCGCAATATTACTGTTTTCCGCTGCGATTTTGCGAATCTGATTTTCTGTCAATTCAGTATAGCGGACAATTTCATGAATAGGCTTATGATCTTTTAACATTTTAAGAGCTAAATCGTGTTGCATTGCTTCACGGCCTTCTTTGATGCCTTCTTTTCGTTCTTCTTGCATTTTCATGGCATAGGTCATATATCTCACCCTTTCTTCTTCTAATTTTTTCACTCTTTTAATTTCCTGATCGATTTCTTGCACAAAAGCATCATTACTGAGAATCCCGTTAACATATTCCAAGAACCGTTTGACATCGGGTGCCACATCGTCAGCCGTTCCCACAGAACTAAGGAAAATTTTGGTCGCACCGTCCCGTAATTCTAAACTTTTATCCTCCAGGCACACATTGCGGAATGTATAGATATGGCGGCCTTTATCAAATGGCTCAAAGGGACAAATGAAAATAATATAACTGGGATTGAGTTCATCATAATCAGCCCCTTCTTCCAATAATCCCATATCGATCAAATCGTTTTTTAATCGAATTCCCGAATATTTAAGGAGCCATTAATGTTGGGGCCTGACGGCCGGGCGTGGATTCGTTCGTCGTAGGTCGTTCGTCGTTCATCGAATTGGGAGCCTGACGGCCCCGCCAGTCGCAGGCCGCAGTTCGCAGGCCGCTTCGGACTCAGATGCCGCTGCGCGGCGTCACACTCAAAAGAACGACATCGCCTCGAGTGACCCTCGGCTCGTGGAAAAGGCCGTAGCTCGTGGTTCGTGGCTCGTGGCTCATGGTTTGTGGCTCGTGGCTCGTGGCTCGTGGCTCGTGGCTCGTAAAAACTTGCCATTATACCAGGATGGGTTATGGTTAACCCTCACAGCGGGACGCACAAGGCTCCCTTTATAGGGGAGCTGGCCGCCAAAGGCGGTCTGAGAGGTTAAAGGTCGTTCCCTACGAATGCCCCGATTGGGGTTATTTTTGCGGCCTGCGACCTGCGGCCTGCCATCTGCGTCCCTAGCCATTTTTCGCCAAAAAGGCTTCGGCGTCCTGGCGGATTTTTTCCAGGTCCAGGCCCTGGTCGCGGGCACCGAAGATGCAGCCGCAGTAGGGTTGGCGGTAGAGGTGGTAGGCTTCGGCCATTTTCGTCGATGTGAGGAAACCGTTGTTCTTTTTGAAGTCCGTCGGCAAATAGGCGTAGCCGTACTGGTCTTCGATGTCCCGGCCGACTTCGTTGATGACCTGGGAATTCTTATGAGGGCTGACGGTCAAGGTCGTCGTAAAGTAATCATAGCCCAGTTCCTGCATTTTTTCGGCTGTCGCCTTCATGCGCTGGATGAAGCAGACGCGGCAGCGGGCGCCGCCTTCGGGTTCGTCTTCCAGGCCTTTGACGGCTTCGAAATACGTATCCGGTTCATACGGAGCGGCCAGGAACTGGACGTCGTGCCCGGTCTTTTCGTTGTAGGCTTCGATGAACTGTTTCTGGACGAGTTCCCGCCGCCGGTATTCGGCTTCCGGATGGATATTGGGGTTGAAATAGTAGACCGTCACCTGGGCCACGCCGGTCAGCCGGTCCAGGACGGCCGTGCTGCACGGTCCGCAGCAGGAATGGAGCAGGATACGCGGCTTGACGCCGTCCTGCTGCCAGCGGCGGGCCATGCGCTGGAAGACTTTGTCGAAGTTGATCCGCTGGTTTTGATTCATGCGGTCCAGAATGTCGTGGAAATCAATCATCATTTGTACTCACTTTCTACTGAAAATATCGGTTTTAACGCATACCTTTTGGGCTCTATCCAGAATTTCAATGCGGTAAATATCTTGGATTTCCCGATTGGGAATAACCAGTCTGCAACGCAACCCTCCGACTCCCCGGGTCCAGCCCTGAACCGTCAAATAACCCGTAGTCAAGAGCATGGTGTACAAAGCATCTTCATTCTGACCGATATCTTCGTAAATCACGCCTTCCCATACCAATACGGTGACACTTTCCCCATAAAGTAGGGTCGTCAGATTTTCCACCGTTTCCGGCGTAATGTGACGGAGCATTTCCCGGATAAGGCTGTTGCCAGACGTATTGACCCAATAATCCCCCACCATCTGATTGCGGAAAAAATGGATGACAGACCAAGGATTATATATTTCAACATGTCCAAAACGATAGCCATCATACCACGCCTTTATGTCTGGAAGCTGTGACTCCTGCTGTAAGTCAGCAGCCATTTTCGTTACTTCCTCTGGTGTAAAGCCAATGACATCATCATACCGGGAACTGAGGACAGAGCAGACATCCAGATTATTCAAATCGCTGAAAATACTTTCCTTAGCCACCCGCAGAACACCGGTCAGGATAGCGAAATCCAAATCGTCATTGCCTTTCAAGGCACTGCCCATCAGTTGTTTCATAAAAGAAATACACTCTTTATAAAAGCCACATTCCCAGGCCTGCTGAATCGGCGCATCGTATTCATCCAACAAGAGGATGACTTTTTTCCCATAATAGCCGTGCAGCATCTGTAGCAACAAGGCCAGCGAACCAGCCATTTCCCCAGCTCCGGCCTGTTCAATGGCCAGCCCTTCAAAAAGATGGCGGCTCTGTGCTTCTTTTTCGATAGAAAAGAACCAATCTGCCATACTCAGCGTCAAGGTCTTGCCAAAACGCCGTGGCCGTGTCAGCAGCGTGACTTTACTATGACCATCAATCAACTGCCGGATGAAAGCCGTTTTATCGACAAAGTAATAATGGCCCCGGCGTAATTCCCCAAAGTTGTCGATGCCAATCGGCATTTCCCAATGCATACATTTCACCTTCTTTTGGTGGCACAAAAATTAATTTTCTTCTATTATACCATAGCATGGATAGCACCATCGAGCACCTGTAAAGGCGTTCATGCCCGGTCACATGCCAAGCAGAAAATCCCTGAAGTGCCGGGATTCCTGAGTCATATAGCGGCCGTGGATCCAGGCCAGCCAGATAGTCCGTTGGCACGGCGGGTTCAGCGGATGCATCTTTAACGAAGCCGAATAGCGCGAGGTAATCCACGATTCGGGCACAATGGCTATACCGAAGCCGGCTTCGACCATTTGCAGGATTGTTTCCGGCGAATTGCTTTCAAAGACGACATTGGGCTGAAAGTGTTTCTTTTGGCAAAGGTCCTTGATGATATCGCTCAGGCCGTCTTCGGCAGCCGGCTGGACAAAACACGCCTCCTTCAGGGACGCCACGTCGACCGGCCCGTCCGGCCGTTCATCCTGACAGGCCGCGGCCAAGACGAGATTTTCCGTAATGATGGGCTTCTTGGTGATTTTGACGGCTCCCTGGGGCTGGTCGATGGGCATGGAAGTAATGCACAGGTCAAAATCGCCCCGGATGAGCCGGCGGGGTATCTCAGCCCGGCCGGCAATCTGCATCTGCCGTATCAGGGCGTCGGGATGGCCCTGCATGTACCGGGTGAAAAGAGCCGGCAAAAGCTGGGTATTCGTCGCCCCGATGAGGATGCGCTTATCGGCCTGGCCACTGACATCCAGCAGTTCCCGCCGGGTCTGCTGCAGGTCGTCAAAGATTTTTTCCACATGGTGCAGGAAAATCCGGCCACATTCGTTGAGTACCAGTCTCCGTCCGACCCGGTCGAAGAGCTTGACGCCCAATTCCCGTTCCAGGTTGGCCAGCGTCCGGCTCAGGGCCGGCTGGGCTACGTGAAGCATCGCCGCGGTCTTGGTCATATTTTCCGTCCGGGCCAGGGTCCGGAAATACGTGAGATGTAAGAGTTCCACAAGCAGCCTCCTTATAACAAAAATAATATATAAAAATAACAATATATATATTATACAGCATAATTGGCTGATGATAAAATGGCTAAGTACGATACTTTGAAGGAGGTAATGCTATATGGACCGTAATACCGTCCTATGGACAAGAAGTTATATCCTCAATAATCTTGTCTGTTTCATTATCAATGTTTCCTATTATATGCTGATGGTCATCATGACCGATTATGCCTCGCACCAGCTCCACGCAACGTTGAGCGAGGCCGGTTTCGCTACCGGGTCTTTCATCCTCGGTGCCCTGCTGGCCCGCTTTTTCATGGGCGGCCGCATTGAACGCATCGGCCTGAAGAAATCAGCCTATCTGGGCATATTCATCTTCCTGGTTGCCCTGGCAGCGAACTTCTTTACGACGACGATTGTCCAGCTCTCCCTGATCCGCATCGTCCAGGGCTTCGGCTTCGGTACGGGCTCGACGACGACCGGTGCCATCATGGCCCACATGGTCCCGGCTTCACGCCGTGGCGAAGGGACGAGCTATTATGCCATGTTCGTCACTCTGGCCACCGCGATTGGCCCTTATGCCGGTGCCTATTTCTACCGGGGCGGCAGCTTACAGGAAGATATCTTCATCAGCGGCAGCCTGCTGATCATCGCCCTGATGGCTACGGCTTTGATGAAAGTCCCGGCCCTCGAATGGGATAAAAACGCCGAAAAAAGAAGGGAACAGGATCAGCCGTTATGGATGCAGTTCCTCGAACCGACGGCCCTTCCCATCGCCGTCATCACGCTGCTCGTAAGCTTAGGCTTCGCGTCTATCCTAGCGTTCGTCACATCCTTTGAATCGCTTTATGATTTACAGCAGGCTGGCCAGTATTTCTTCATCGTCTACGCCATCTTCACCCTCATTTCCCGTCCTTTCACGGGCCGCCTGTTCGATAAGAAGGGGGCCAACTTCGTCCTCTATCCGTCGTTTCTCGTCTTTGCAGCCGGCCTGTTCCTGCTGAGCCTAACCCATCAGGGCTGGGAACTGCTGCTGGTCGCTGCGGCCATGGGCATCGGCTTCGGCACGTATATGTCTTGTTCCCAGGCCGTCGTCATCATGTTGTCGCCAAAAAACCGTATCGGCGTCGCTACGTCGACGTTCTTCATCTTCATGGACCTGGGTGTCGGCTTCGGCCCCTCCGTCATGGGCCTGATCATCCCTCATATCGGCTTCCGCGGCCTTTATCTTTTCATGGCCTGCATCTTGGTCCTCTGCCTGTTCCTCTACATCGCTTTCTGCGCGCCCCACACCCGTCCGGCTCCGGCCGGCCCACAAGCCGTACCTGCGCCGGCAGGCTCACCAGCAGGTACCGAAAAATCACCGGCCCTCATCATCACGATTTCCCGGGAATACGGCAGCGGCGGCCACGAAATCGGTCAGCGTATCGCAGAAAACTTGCAAATTCCCTGCTATGACCAGCAGATCATCGGGAAAATCGCCGAAACCAGCGAATCTACCCGTGATTTCATCGCCGAAACGGAACAGCGCCTGAAACGGCCTTTTTTATACCGCCTCTATTCCTGGTATGCTTACTCCATCACAGACGGAGCTGATTTTCTGGCAAAACTCTTCGACATGGATAAAAAAATCATCACTGACATCGCTCAAAAAGAATCCTGTGTCATCGTCGGCCGCCTGGCGCACCAAATCCTGAAAAACTATCCCAATGCCCTGCATGTCTACATTTCAGCGACAGAAGACAGTGAAATCCAGCATGTCACCCAGCGCGACCACATCAGCCCGGAAAAGGCCAAAGAAAAAATCCGCCGCATCAACCAGGAACGAGCGGCTCACTGCCTGTATTTCACCCACACCCAATGGGGCGAAGCCAAAAACTATGACCTGGCAGTCCGTTCTGATTTATTCGGCATCGCTGCCACGGCGGATATGCTGACGCAAACAGCCCGCCGCATCCTGGCACGAACAACAGCGGACAAATAATGTAAAATTTTATCCCCCCTACGGGCTTATATCGACCTCTTTTCTTTAGTAAAATAGTAGTTGTGAAATACTAAAAGAAAAGAGGTCTCTTCATGCATATACCTGAAAATTACCTGAGCCCTTCGACGTGCGGTGTCCTCGGCGCCGTCATGGTCCCTATCTGGTTACTGTCTATCCGCAAAGTCCGGGAAACGGTGCCCCGTGAAAAGCTGCCGCTCCTGGGCATTGCCGCGGCCTTTTCCTTCCTGGCCATGATGTTCAACATCCCCCTGCCGGGCGGTACGACAGGCCATGCCGTCGGCGGTACGCTCATCGCCATCCTCTTCGGCCCTTATGCAGCCTGTCTGGCTGTCAGCGTGGCCCTGCTCATCCAGGCCCTGTTCTTTGGCGACGGCGGCATCCTGGCCTTCGGTGCCAATTGTTTCAATATGGCCTTTGTCCTGCCTTTTACGGGCTATTTTCTCTATCACGGCCTGAAGAAAGTCATCTCATCGGAAACGGTAGCAGCCGCTATCGGCGCTTATATCGGCATCAACGCCGCGGCCTTCTGCGCCGCCGTCGAATTCGGCATCCAGCCGCTGCTCTTTACGGACGCTGCCGGCCAGGCCCTGTACTGCCCGTATCCGTTATGGATTTCCATTCCGGCCATGATGATCGGCCACCTGACCTTGTTCGGCCTGGCTGAAGTCATCTTTACGACAGGCGTCCTGGCGTATATCCGCAAGACGTCGCCGGACCTCTTCCACACGGTACAGGCCCCGTCGTCGAGCAAGTCCCTCTTGGGCCTCCTGGCCGCCCTCATCGCCGCTACGCCCCTCGGCTTGTTAGCTGCCGGCACGGCCTGGGGTGAATGGGATGCAGAAGAGCTGGCCGAAACGGATTTCTTTGGTTCGGCCCTGGGCTATACGCCGTCTGGGATGGAAAACGGCTTCTCCTTTGACGCCCTCATGCCGGATTATGCCATCGCCGGCCTGCCTGACGCCGCGGGCTACATCATTTCGGCCATCGTCGGCACGGCCCTGCTCATCATCATCTTTAAAATCATCGCATCGCTCCTGCCCGCCCGGCCTTCTTTCGATACGCCGGCCCAGCATTAAGGAGGTTTGTCCATGAAGCTCCCTGATTGGGCAGTCCGCGAAGAAATCTATAATCCCGGCCGCGACCGGGATTATTTTATTTCCCGCTCTCTGCTCCGCCTCATATCCATCCTGACAGCCCTGCGCAGCCAGGGGTTGCGGCCGGCCCGGTCCATCGGTGCAGCGCCGGCCCTTTTGTCCGTCATTTTCGCCATCGTCCTCATCGTCCTGGCCCGGACGACGGCTTTCCTCTGGGCCATCCTGGCCGGCGAACTGGTCCTCCTCTGTTTCCACCGGGGACGGCAGCTGCGCCAGATTCTGGGCGCTGCCCTGGGGGCTTCTCTGTTCTGTGCCGTCATCGTCGCCCCCTCCTTTTTCCTGGGCAACGGCCGCTACGCCTTTCTCCTGCCCTGTAAGACCTTCCTCACCGTAACGGCTTTGATGCTCCTGCAGGAAAACCTGGCCTGGCACGAACTGACCGGCGCCTTGCGCACCTTCCATATCCCGTCGCTGGTCATCTTCATCCTGGACACGACGCTGCGCTACATAGCCATCTTAGGCCAAGAAGCGTCGGAACTGCTGACGGCCCTCAAGCTGCGTTCTGTCGGCCACAATCCTGACAAACAAGCGGCCATGAGCGGCGTCGCCGGCGTCATGCTGCAAAAGTCCCAGCGCTTGTCCCAGGACATGTACGAAGCCATGCGCTGCCGCTGTTTCACCGGCGAATATACCCTCTACGATGACGGGAAGAAACGCCTTTTCTCTCCGGCTACGGTCATCCTCGTACTAGTCCTGCTGGCTTATGTCTACTTATTCATCCGCCTGGAAGGAGTGTTCTCATGATCCAACTCGACGACGTCTGTTTTGCCTATGACGACAGGCCCATCCTCAGCCACCTGACGGAAACCATCGAACCGGGCCAGGCCGTGCTCCTGAGCGGTCCCAACGGTTCCGGGAAATCGACGCTCCTGCGCCTGCTGAACGGCCTGATTTTCCCCCAGCAGGGGACGTATTCCTTTGACGGCACAATCATCACGGCCGGCAAGATGCGGGACCACGCCTATTCCAAGTGGTTCCACCAGCGCGTCGGCTATGTCTGGCAGAATCCCGATTCCCAGCTCTTTTGCAGCAGTGTCCGCGAAGAACTGGCTTTCGGCCCGGTCCAGATGGGCCTGAAACCGGCCGAAGTCCGCCAGCGCGTCGACGATGCCTTATCTCTCCTGGGGCTGGACCACCTGGCCTCCCGGCCGCCTTATACCTTATCCGGCGGCGAAAAAAAGCGGACAGCCATCGCCTCCATCCTGACCATGAATCCCCAGGTCTGGACCATGGACGAACCGGAAAGCTACCTCGACGCCGACGGCCTGGCCTGGCTGGAAGACTTCCTGCCCAGCCTGAAAAAAGCCGGCAAAACCCTCATCATCGCCAGCCATCATGCCGACCGCCTGGGAGAGCTCATAGATAAAGAGTTAGTGGTTCGTGGTTAGTGGTTCGTGGCTCGTAGGGGACGCCCAAAGGGTGTCCCGCTTATCGCCAGTCGCCGGCCGCAGGTTGTTGTGAGATTTCACCACATCTTATACTTATTACATATGTCAAACTTTCAAATGCAACCTCTCAGTCAGCTACGCTGACAGCTCTCCTATTAGGAGAGCCTTGGTTTCATAATTTATTTAAATATTTTGACAATTATTCAAAATATTTTATTGATTTTTATATTATAAAGTTATATAAACCCAAGTTTGACACTTAAAAAAGAGTAAAAGGCTGAAAACCCAGTAAATACAAGGGTTTTCAGCCTTTTCTTTGTCCTAAAAAAGTGAGTACTTTTTATGGGTTCCTAGTTGCTTTTAAAATTTTTTTCATTTGTTTTTCACTCAATATTTCATAATCAGTACGGAAGCCAAAGACCTCGTGAAATAAGTCCGTAATATCAGTTCGAGTATATGTGGGAATATAATCTCCTGTGGGTAATTGAAGGAAATTCATATCTCGTAATGTATAGATGAGTTCTCTGGGTGTAAACTTGTTATCGGTTTTCTTTTCCAAGTATCGATACAAAATTAGGGATAAGAAACAAGTCAAGAAATGTGCTCGAATGCGCTGTTCTCTAGAGAGATATACTGGTCGTGTTCTGAATTCTGTCTTCATGATGCGAAAGGATTCTTCAATCTC
>NZ_JBHYRR010000015.1:0-73790 GCF_047974155.1 Megasphaera jansseni
CGGGTATTGACCGTCATGCCATTCGTCCCGTATAACAGAACTTTACAACCCGAAGGCCGTCATCGTTCACGCGGCGTTGCTCCGTCAGACTTTCGTCCATTGCGGAAGATTCCCCACTGCTGCCTCCCGTAGGAGTCTGGGCCGTGTCTCAGTCCCAATGTGGCCGTTCATCCTCTCAGACCGGCTACTGATCGTCGCCTTGGTGGGCCGTTACCCCTCCAACTAGCTAATCAGACGCAAGCCCCTCCTCCAGCGAAAGCTCCGAAGAGCCTCCCTTTCTTCTCTCTGCCATGCGACAAAAAGAACGTATTCGGTATTAGCAGCCGTTTCCAGCTGTTGTCCCCATCTGAAGGGCAGGTTGCTTACGCGTTACTCACCCGTTTGCCACTCGAATTGATAAGAAGCAAGCTTCTCATCGCTTCTCGTTCGACTTGCATGTGTTAAGCACGCCGCCAGCGTTCGTCCTGAGCCAGGATCAAACTCTCCATGATATATGGAAGAGCGTTTGGCTCTTGTTTATTGATTGGTATTACTCATTGTTTGACGTTCTATAAATAGAACCTCGCACGTTGGCGTTCATTCAGTTCATTGTTCAGTTTTCAAAGGTCATCGTTGTCATCGCCTCACCGCGACGACTTGTATATCTTACCAGACGTTTCCCATCTTGTCAACACATTTTCCAAAAAAACTCAAAATAATTTCCATTCGTCTGCAAATACCGGTGTTGGTAGTAAAATATCCGTAGTTAGTCCCCCAATCCGAGAAAATTCCTATAATGGTATTATATAATATAAACAGGCCAGTAGAACCACCTCACCAACTACAACCTAAAACCCTTTCACAATCATCACGGAAACAGCCCCGCCGCGGTTCTCCTTCCCCAGCGGGGCTGTTCCCGTACACGCCATATGGGCCTCTTCAAAAAAAATCAGAAAAGTTTAAAAAAAGTGTTGACAACCATAGGCCTCGTGAATATAATATAAGAGTACTTGCCACTATAGCTCAGCTGGCAGAGCATCTCATTCGTAATGAGAGGGTCGTAGGTTCGAATCCTATTAGTGGCTCCAATAAAATCAAGGCTTCCGAGAAATCGGAAGCCTTTTTTCTTATATTTTGGCAACACTTTATGGGGGGACTTTTATCAATTCCCACATCAATCCTTGTATAAAAACCCGGAGATATAACCAGCCATATCTCCGGGTTTATTTTTTTACATTATTTTTTAATATTCTTATCTTTCATTGATGAATCAATATATGCCTCCAAATCAAAAATCGGTTTAGAATATGGCATTAGCCTTGCTTGTTTTTCAGGCAATCCAAGTCGATTATTAACACTTACCAATCGATAAAGAGACATCATATATTCTTGGTTTATATCGGTATATAAAACCGAATACTTATGATTGGCCGGATTTTTGATAATCAAATCATTCTTTAGAACGTCCAATTTTATTTGCTGCAAGAGTAATAAAATATTGGCCCTAACGCCTAATGAGTAATATATATGTCTGACCCGCTCGTTAATATATTCATCAGGAGCCATAGCCGTTTTAGCAGGCCACAATGTAATAATCGATTCATCTGGAGCATTAACTTTCAGCGGACAATATTCGCGTTCCAACGAACACATTAAGGATTCCGTATAAGGAATATCTGAGCGTCCAGAGAGCCAATCCAATGATACAGAAAACACGTCAGCAATACCTTGTATGGCTGATAATGCTGGAACGCGCCGTTTATTTTCCCAATGATTTATCGTTGCTTGACTCACAGGCAATGCAAGAGATGCCAAAGAAGAAAGTTGTTGAAGATTTAACTTATATACCCTTCGTAACAATTTTAACCGTTCTGCAAAAATTTCGGCATCATACATAAAAAGCCCCCATTTCACCTTGACCTGATTTATACAATAGTATATAATATACTTAAGATATTTCAACAAGCATTTTTTTAACACATGCAAAAAAATATCTTTTTGTATTCATTATAGCAAAAAAAGGAGGTAAACACAATGGCAACAAAAACGCTGTATACGGTTGCTGAAGCTCGAAATGCGTTAGGATGCACCATGAGTAGCAGCTTCATTTATAAGCTTTTGAGAAAAAATGAGATCCCATATGTAAAAATCGGTAATCGTAAGCTAATTACCGGTGCATGGGTTCGCAGAATTTTGGAGGAAGCACAAAAGTCAGGTGGTGATTCCCAATGAGTCGTACAATAAGAAAGCGCGGTAACGGTACCTATTGGCAAGATCGCACCACCGGGCGCTGGTGCTGGCAATGCCAGGAAACCGGCCGGGACGGCATCCCACGTCGAAAGAAAATCACGGCTAAATCGCTGGAGGTCTTGACTCAGAGGGTAACCACCTACCAGCAACAGAAATCTCAAGGTCTCCCAACCGATGAGCTCACAGTTGAGCAATGGGCAAAGGTTTTCTTGCAATCCGGAAAATCCACGTGGAAAGGCAAGACATACCGTAATTACCTCGGAGCCTTAAAAAACCATATTGTCCCAGCATTCCGTACAAGAAAACTTGCCACCCTAAGGCCATATGAAATCCAACAATGGTTCCAAGAGCTCCTCGAACGTCCCTTGTCGATATCAACCGTACTCACGATACGGCGAATTTTCGAAGTCGTCCTGTCCGAAGCCGTTCGCAACGGATTGATTGATAAGAATCCAGTGCGCTTAGCGCGACCTCCAAAGTATAAGAAGAAGCCCATCCGAATCATGAGCCTCGAACAAATGCAAGAACTCTTGCGCTTGGCAAAAATCAAAGCCGATGAAGGTTCCAACAATATTGGCACTGACTACCTTCAAAAGATGTATTACGTCTTTATTTACCTCGGAGCCATGACCGGATGCCGAGCTGGGGAGCTAGCGGCTTTGACCTGGCCGGATTTCCAGGACGGCAAGCTAAAAATCCACAACAACCTGACCGTAGACCATGATGGTCGGCAAATCATTGCGGACCCTAAGTCAGAGACATCTCGACGCACGCTAGCTCTTGACCCGGATACAAGCCACCTTTTAACCAAATGGCGACAATACCAGCAAGGCTATCGAAGAACAGTCGGCACGTATTACGCCGACGAGCGGCAGCTAATTTTCGCCAATGCGGCCGGAGGCTTTGTTGCTTTAACAAATCTAATCCGTCGGTATTGGCACCCGCTACTCCATGAGGCAGGCTTGCCATCCATGGGCTTGCACAGCCTCCGCAAGTTCCATGCTTCATATTTAGCCAAGGTCGGCATTGCCTTGCCTGATATCGCGGCGCGTCTCGGCCATGCCGATTGCACGGTACTCAATCGTTACTACCTGACGACCGTCTCAAATCAGAGGGACATCATTAATGCCTTGGCCCATTTCGATTCTGAGCCAGAACCCAAGACGCCAAAAAATCCGCCCGATGCTGCAACATCGAACGGATTGTACCGTGACCAAAATTCTCCTCAGCCACGCCCCCATTGTACCACAATTCCGCCCTCATCGGCAAAGGGGGCCAAATAAATGAATGACATCAATAGCATCAACAGCCAGTGGAACTGGCCCGTCGTAGACCTAGACATTCGCCATGGGCAAAGGCGCAGTATACCTATCCCTTCCGCTCTGGAAAACGTAGAGTATGCCTTAAAACAGCTGGGCATCAAGGTCCAGTACAATCAAATGACCAAAGAGATTGAGCTGACTGGTGGCAATCTGTTAGCCAATGCTCCACTGGATGTCGGTATCACACAGCTTCGTAGCCAGCTGACAGCCCATCACCTGAGAATCAGCAAAACCGAGACATGGGATGCCGTCTCAGCCATTGCGGCCAAGCACCCCTACAGCCCTGTCTGTGAGTACCTGAAAAAATGCCATCAAAATTGGGACGGCAAATCCCACATCGACGACATTTCCCGCTTATTGAAGCTAGACCCAAAAGTTCAGCAAGATGCGGACTTTTGCAAAATACTTCTGGAAAAATGGCTTATTTCTGCCGCCAAGTTAGCTTTTAATAAAGGGGCCATATCCGCGCAGGGCGTACTGATACTGGTAGGTCCGCAAGGCATCGGGAAAACCCGTTTCCTTTACCGATTGCTGCCTCATTCGGATTGGGGTGCCGACGGCATCACCTTAGACCCCAGCTCCCGTGATGACACTATGCGCGTTATGCGGTTTTGGATTGTCGAGCTCGGAGAGGTCGGCAATACCATCCGCAAAGAGCGGATGGACGCGTTAAAACAATACATCACTCAAAAACAAGATGTTTTTAGAAAGCCCTATGCCCGCTCCGCGGAAATGATACCACGCCGGACAATCTTTCTCGGGACCGTCAACGAGCTCCCAGGAGAGGGATTTTTACGAGATCTTACCGGCAACCGTCGCTATTGGCCTATTGCAATCTCACAAGTGCTGGATCTGCCCTTGGACCGTGACCAGCTGTGGGGATACATCATGCACCGCGCCTTTGATTGTCAAGCCCCACACTACCTCAACACCGCTGAGCTGGTCCAGCTCGAGTCGATGAATACGCAACATCTCCTGCTCTCGACAGAGGAGCGCCTGCTACTGGATTCCCTGGACTGGAACGCCCCACTGAACCATTGGCATAGGATGACGGCTACCGACCTCTGCGATGAGATTAATATTGCTCCGCAAAATAACCGTAAAGTCGGCAGAGCCTTGCAAAACATCTCTCGCAGGGATTCCCGTCTCAAGACGCCGAGTAATCACCATCATCGAGAGTACCTCGTCCCGCCTACGAAGACCCCATCTTGGGCTTCACCTGATCGGACAGAAGAAAGCGGGACAGCCCCTTGAACCGTCAATGTCCCCCCCACCGAACCGGATAAAATACACTCTCCCTCGTCTCGGGGACATGGGGACATTGATTCCCAAAAACTATTCTAGATTAATTAAAAATAAGTACACAGGGGGACGGCCGCCCTTGATAGCCCTAACGTCCCCACCCCCGATTCTGTGTACTTCCGGGGGTACAGGGGGCTATGCCCCCTGTGGTTGGGAATTGGGCCACCGCCATCCGAAGACGGTTTGTTCAGAACACCTGCGGCTACCGTTCCACTTATCCCCAAATTCGGCCATACCCCTACAGAACCCGCCGCCCTTGTCAGCTATAATTTTTCTCCGTGAAAGAAGCGTGATAAATATGATAAATAAACGCCGGGGTCGTAAGCCCCTAAATATTCCCGAACAAGACAAACGTCGCACTTGTTCGATTCGGGCCTCCAAAACTGAATACGAAATCGTCAAAGTGTTTGTAAAATTACTCCGCCAAGATATGGCAAAATGTCGTGTTTTTTTGGGCCTCGCACAACCCTCAGAGGCCGTATGCTCACCGTCCCCATCGACCTCCGAATCCGGGGCAGCTGAGTCTGGGGCATCCGCTGACTCGGGTCTGACACCGGAACAGCAAATCGTCTTCGCTGCCATGGTGGACGGGCATAATGTGTTCCTTAGCGGCGGTGCCGGCACTGGGAAAACTTACCTCTTGGAGCATTTCATTCAGTATGCTCAAGGTGAAGGGAAAACCGTATTACGTATGGCGCCAACGGGTATTGCGGCACGCATCATCCATGGTACGACTATCCATCGGGCCATCCATGCCCCTACTACCGTCATCGGTCCGGATAATTTTCAGCCTGCCAGCTATGCCCATCAAATGGGTAAAAAAGTGTATGAAGTAATCGCCCGAACCGACATCCTCATTGTCGATGAAATATCCATGTGCCGAAGCGATCTCTTTGCCTACCTGGCAAAAATCATCTTAGCCGAAGATCAGCTCCATGTCCCCTTCCGCTTTGATGCCAAAGAGGAAGATACACAAAAATATGAGGACCTCACCCCAATAAAGCATCATATCCAGCTTATACTTTGTGGCGACTTCGCTCAGTTGCCGCCTATCATCGGTAAAGACAGTCGAGAAGTCTGGCGACGCTGCTATCCTGAAAATGAGGCTGGCTGGCCTTTTCTAACGGCCCAATGGGATGCACTCAAGCTGAAAATATTCGATTTGAAAAAGGTAATACGTCAAGCGGATCCTGCTTTTGCGGAAGCCTTAAACTTAATTCGGCGCGGCAATCCAGCCGGTATCCAGTATATTAACGAGAACAGCGCAAAAATGCCGCAACCAAACTGTATGACCGTTTGCACAAAAAACAGCGAGGTCGACCGGATTAACAAGGAACACTACTCACAGCTGGACACGCAATATCAAAAAACATATCAGCTTGAGGAAGAAGGGGATGTAACCGACGACGATAAGCGAAATATCCCCAGTCGTTTAAAACTCACGCCGGGAGCTCGCATCCTGTTCTTAGCAAACGATACCGAAGAAAATCCGCCTCGATACTCCAACGGGTCTTTCGGCACCGTGACGGCCACTAAAATGGACTCTGTCATGGTTGAGCTGGACAGCGGCTCTGAGATTGAAGTAAAACGCAAAATCTGGCAAGTAACTCGTCCGGTCTTGATTGAAGACGAAGATACTGGAGAAAAAAGGGTAGAAGAAAAAGTGGTGGGGAAGTTTTCCCAAATTCCCGTAATGCTCGGCTGGGCCATCACCATCCACAAGAGTCAAGGTCAATCATATGACGCCATGAACGTCGATCCGGCGAATATATTCGCGCCCGGCCAGTTGTACGTTGCTTTGTCACGCTGTAAAGATGTGCACAAATTGCACTTATCTCGTCCCCTCGTTCCATCCGATGTAATAACGTCCGATGCCGTAAAGCGCTTTTACGGCTGGACCGAACAAGGTGTTGATTCGCAAAAGGAAGGAGAATAAATGTATGACACCGACTCAAAAAGACTTTATCTCGATTTTCAATGCCTTGTGTCGATTGCACCGGGTAATACGTCTGCATCACTCCATTTGCAATTGGAATGATGGAGAAATACTCTCAATTAAAATGGTGACGTCGAATCACTGGATTGTCACCTATGCGTCCGGATTGTATTACCACTATGACCTCCGGGACGCCACATGGTACTGATACTCTGCCCCACGCCGATAACGCATCGACGTTTTGCCTATCCCCCGGCCTGCTCCATGGTCATCGGTCGTCGGCAGTCCGGGGATTCCCGTGTATTTTTTTCTGACGGCGTGGGGGCATCTTTGCAAGTTCCCTATTTGGCCAGCCACCGGCTGGTCAAACAGAACTTGCGAGGGGCGCTGCCCCTTCGAACCCCGGACCCCAAATACAAAATAAGGAGGTTTTCCCAATGGCTAAAGGTAAGCGGACCCGGCCTTATGGCCTGTCCATTCGCATGACTGCCGAAGAAAGAAAGGCAGTGCAAAAACGCATCAAGGAATCGGGAAGGTCGCAAAGAGACTTCGTTCTTCATGCACTTTTGTCGATACCTATTATCAATAATTACGGACTGCAATCTCTGCTTCCGGAAATACGGCGCATTGGCAATAACCTGAATCAGATGGCCCGCAGCTGTAACCAGGGGAAGCATCCAGCGTATGTTGAAATCATCGCTATGCGGAAGGAGCTGAGTCAGCTGTGGCAATCATTAAGGCAGCTCAATCAGGAGCATCTTTGAAGCGTATCCTTAATTACGTAACACAGCCGAAGAAGACGGAAGAGCATTTAATAGTCGGCATTGATTGCGACCCACAAAATGCATATGATGACATGATGATGACGAAAGAACTGTTCCATAAGACGAACGGTCGGCAGTACAAGCATTTCATCTATTCGTTCCCGCCAGGGGAAGCCATTACGCCAGAGCAGGTGCTGGAAAACGCACAGCGTCTCGTGACGGAAACGCCGGCACTGCAAGGCTATCAGGCCCTCATCGCTGTGCACCAGGACCGGAAGCATATCCACGCCCATATTGTCGTCAACTCCGTCCATACTGAAACGGGGTATAAGCTGCAATGGTCCAAGCAGGACCTGGCGGATCTGAAAGAACGCTGTAATACCCTATCGCAGGCCCAGGGACTCTCAGTGCCCGAAAAAGGGCCGGATATCACCGCTTGGAATATGCCCAAGCAGCAAGCCTTGTCAAAGGCCTTAGCAGGCCAATATCAAAGTTATTACCTCGAGATGGCCGATGCCATCTCAACATGTCAAAGCCAATCCGTGAGCCGGACAGACTTCGTCCGGCTGATGGATGAAAAGGGGATCCAGGTCACTTGGACAGACAAGCGGAAGCACATTACTTTTGCTGATGCCGAAGGACATAAGGTAAGAGATAGTAATTTTGAAAAGACTTTGAAAATCCCCTGCTCCAAAGACTCTTTGGAAGCCCATTTCGCTGAAAACGCGAAGAATATCCAGGCCTTGAAGAAGTTGCAAGAAGAATCAGCTAAAACTGAAAAGACGTCGTTTTGGAAATCGCTTACGCAATCCATTACGCAGACCGTTTCTTCCTGGCGAAAACAGCACCAAGAAGCGACAACCCAGGAAGCCTTACAAATTGCGGCTCAAACTTCGATTATGACAGAAAAGGAGGTATCCCCCAATGAAATATCAGCCACCGTCCGCACAAGCGGAAGAATCAGGCCGTCAACGCCTGATTACAGAACTCCAGAACAAGGTAGAAAGACAAACAGCCGAGATTCAGGAACTGGAGAAAGAGAAGCAACAGCTTCGTCAGGAGAAAGACGACCTGAATCACGACCTGGAGCTCATCAGCGAAAGCACTATCTCTCTTCAACGAGAAATAATGCAAAGAAAAGCCGAGACCAAGGCATGGAAAGATAAATATAACCGGAGCCGTCAAGGTAAAGGATTTTCCATGCGCTGGAGCTTCCTCTTGACAGGCTTGCTACTTTACAGTCTTTGGATGACAGCCTATTTCATCCCCACTACCCAGACCTTCCAATCTATATGGGCCTTCATGAAATCCATGACGCTCACTGATTATGTATTGGCTGGCGTAATGATACTTCTGGGCGTTTTATTACTGTATTACTTTATGGGTAAGCTTCATAAAATTTTTTATGGCTATTGAGTATGAAGTAAAAAGCCATGATAAGTCCTAACGAAAATGTGACCTAACCCAGGGTGCTTTTTCGCGCGTCATTCTAAACGGACCTGTGCCGCCGGCAAGGGTAAAATGTACAGCAAGCTGCCCCTGCCTCTGGCCCAGGTCCGTTTTTTCATTTTGCGCAAAAAGCAAACCATTGTGGTGTTAAACAAAGGAGTGGGTTCACATGACAACAACAACCAATACGTATACCAGACAGGACAATCCTACCTCTTCCTATTTTCATTTACCAATTCTCCTGCATCCAGACCAGACAGCCATGGACCTGTTGCAACATACGCAGGATACATACCGGGATGCCTGCCTGGATATTGTGAAATTTTTTGAAGAAAGGAATATAGATATCGCCGTGTTCGAAAAACAATACTGGGAATACAGAAATAAGGGGGAAATCCATTCAGAAGAAGATAAGAGTATAAATCAGGTAAAAAGAATCAGTCACCAGATAAGCTACCGGCTGAACCAACGTTTTAAACTTCGTATAAAGTATGGCCAATACCCATTAGCTACCGTGATGTCAGCATATCGGCAAGCGAAGAACCAGCACAAGGAATTTAACCTTGAGCATTCTCGACACCTTTCTGTTCGGCTCATTCCAGGACGTTCGTACGATATCCATTTTCAGGCAGATAATGACGCGGATTCTTTTACCTGTGTACTCCGTATTGGCAAAAAGGTAACGGTGAAATTCTCATTGCCCGCTGGCATTCCCTTACCGCCGAGTTCCTGGAAGTCAAAGATGGCTTTCCTTGAGTACAAACATGGTACGTGGATGATGAGAATCGCCTTTAGGAAGCCGGAAATAACATCTCTCAAACAAGTATCTCGCATTGTCGGGGTTGATAGAGGCATCATTAATATTGCCACTACGTATACACCAGGAAATACCAAGCGGTATTCTAGAAAAGAATATTTGCCGGATTGCGGTTCTTCGTCATCCCAGGATAAAGGCGAGCAAGCGCTTACCGCCAATATCAAAATCGCGCGAGAAATCGTAAGCCAGGAACCAGCGGGAACCGTTTTCGCTTTAGAAGACCTTACCTTTAAAGATGAAGAACGGCCCAACAACTGGCCGTATAGGCATCTGGAAGACATGCTGACCTATTTTGCGGCATTGTCCGGCCAATGGATCTATACATGCTCTCCCCACGATACCAGCATAACCTGCCCCGTATGTGGTCATGTAGAAAGAGCCAACCGCTTGCAGAATGAACATCGCTTCGTCTGCCAGAACTGCGGCTATGGGGCAGATACCATCGTAAATGATGACGAAAACGCTGCCCGGAACATTTACGAACGTGGGAAAGCCAACCTTGGAAAAGAATTCGGTAATACGTTAGGTACGTAATCAATTCCTGGAAGCAGGCTGCGGATTTTGCGGCCTGCTTTTACATATAATAATTCCAATGCCATGTTTATTATTCATTACGAGGAATAAATATTCCGAAATAAGATTAACACAAAACTACATATACACATACACATGTGTATGTGTATAATAGTAAAATGGCTAAATAAAGCCATTTTTCGTGAACGAATTCATAGCTTGAAAAGAGAAATCAAGGTCGCGATAATAAAAATCCATTTGGTTTTATATGCATGATTTTGTTGACAACAAAGCAAAAGTGTCCTATAATAATACTTGTAATCGATGTACCGCAATGTACATCAATGGCACCTATTGGGTTCGTTTGCTTTTCCCTAAGCCGAGAAGGGCCGGCGTCGAAATCACCGGTACCACTCGGTAAAAGCCTGGCAAAAAATAAGTCCAGCAACTCACCGTGAGCGAGTTGAAATAAAAAAACGCCCCGTCAAAGGATAGGGTACATACCATAATTGGGTTCGTTTGCTTTTCCCTAAGCTGAGAAGGGCCGATGCCGAAATCACCGGTACCGCTCGGCAAAAGCCTGGCAAAAAATAAGTCCAGCAACTCACCCAATTTGTGCGAAGCTTGCCAGGGTACTCCACTCTGGTAACACTCTTAAATGAGGTTCGCAAAAACCAAAGACCGGAATAAGATGGGTACTAGAGTTTTCCACCACCCCTTTGCAATCCGTGTATATGAGTGGGTTGAAATGATGGTACAGGTAACGTTGTCCTAGTAGTAGACAGTTTGCAATCCGTGTATATGAGTGGGTTGAAATACGGCCGTAACAACGTCATCCCCACACGTGGGGCTTGCAATCCGTGTATGTGAATGGGTCGAGAGTTGAAATCCTGATCTGCTTTTATTTAGACAAAAGGTGCCAAAATAAGAAGAGAGCGAGTTTTCAGGCTTGCTCTCTTTTATTTTATATTGAGGAGGTGTTCTTATGATCTATATTACCGGAGACATTCATGCCAATCCGGAAAGGCTGGGTATGGATGCATTGGCCCAACGCGGGATTCATATGAATCCGGAAGATTATATCATCGTTTGCGGTGATTTCGGGATTCCCTGGGTTGGGGAATCGGATGAAACAGATCATAAGTGGCTGGAATGGCTGGCCCAGCTGCCGTATACGGTCCTGTTCGTCGGCGGGAACCATGAGAACTTCGACCAGCTCTGCCGCTATCCGGTGAAAAGCTGGTCCGGCGGCCGGGTCCAAGAACTGCGGCCCAATCTCTATCACCTGCTGCGCGGCGAAGTCTTCACCCTCGAAGGCCAGACCTTCTTCACCTTCGGCGGGGCCAAGTCGACGGACAAGGCACAGCGCTGGCCCGGTGTGTCCTGGTGGCCCCAGGAAGAGGCGTCGACCGAAAACTTCGACAATGCCGCCAAGAACCTGACAGCCCACGATTTCACCGTCGATTACGTCATCACCCATACGGCGCCAGCCCGTTTTGTCGACCAAGTCGCGGACATGGCCCAGTGGATTGAAGGCTGCAAGACCTCCCAACTCCTGAGCGGCCTGGAAGAGCTGATGACCTATAAGAAATGGTACTTCGGCCATTTCCATGTCGACTACATCCGGGCCGACTCCGTGGCCGCCTGGATGTATCAGGACGTCGTACCGATCGAGAAAAAATGATGCCCCAAAAGGACGTGATAGGATGGATGACGTCATGGATGAACGATTTCCAGAGCAGGAAATATGGGTCAAAGCCATCGTTGCAAAGCAAAATGAATCTCGGTGGCGGGTAACCGATGGGAGCAGCACCTTTGAAGTCCATATCGAAAAGGATGTCCTGGACCGGCTCAAGCAGGAAAACCTCAAGATTACCCGCGGAAATATTTTCCGTATCCGCTACTATATCCGGCAGAGCGTAAAGGATTATGCCTTGTCGAGCCAATATGTCGTTACGGAAATACTCGAAGTCAAGAAGAGAACGACGCAAATTGAAATGCCCTGGACCATCTAGTAAGCACTGAGGGAGGCGATTCTATGATTTTACAGGAAGCCTTGCGGCAGGCTGATGCACAGAAATTGGCGGCGGCGACGTATGAATATCATCGTGCTGCTGATTCGGGCCCGACTGTGTATGATGAAAGGCGATGTCATGGGGTTACGAAAGCCTATTCCGATTTCATCCAACGGCTACTGACATTATCCCCCAAAAAGGAAGACGAACAATGCTTGCTGCCGGATAACGATGGGGCTTTCATGACTGCTGCATTATATTTGTATAGTGATGTGCGGGCCACTCTAGCAAAATGGCAGCTGGAAAGGTGCTACACGAAAGCGGAATTACAGCACTTTTCTCTGGCTGAACTCAAAGCCATCCGTCAAACGCAGCAACAGCATCAGCCGGATAGTTATGCCTATACGTTTGAACCCTGGGAAAATATGCTGGCTGTTGATATTTGCTGGCCGTGCGATTTTTCAGAAGACGAAAAGTTGCAATTTTTAGCCGCCGTGTTATACGAAATATCTTTTTGCGGCGTTACCTTGGAAGAGCATCACCGTGCCCTGGCAGAAATGGAAGACGAATGGCAAGCCGTGAAGAACGCACAAACCTATCCGTTCGACGAATTCCGTCGTGAAATGGGCTGGGACGCCCTGCCCAAACGGGCTGAAACGGAAAAACGCGAAGACATCATCAACACGATTCTTGCCATTCAGCAGACGTATAAGATGTTCCAGCGAGTCTTTACGAAAGCGCATTATCCGGCCATCTTTACGAAGTAATCAGACGGAATCCATGTGACATTCTCCGATTTGCCGGGATGCATATCCTGGGGCCAGGACGTCCCCCAGGTCATCGAAGCCGCCCAGACAGCGCTGACACTGCATCTGTCGGGAATGAGGCAGGATAAGCTATCCCTTCCGCCGGCAACCCCGGTGAGCCTATGCAAGGAACGGGAACCGGTAAAGGACGATGAAGCAATCTATATCATTTACGAATCATGACGCGTATACTATAAAGCGCTCCAGATGCTGAATGTCTGGAGCGCTTTATTCATAGTTTGAGCTATAGAAAAAATAGTATGCTATATGTCGATTTCTATCATTTTGACAAAAGCCCGTACATATTCCCAATCTTCGGAGTCGATGCAGTGTATGTCCAGGTCTTCGATGGGCGTCGGCTTCGGGATTTTGTGCCGATCTTCTTTTTCGATGGTGATAAGCAGGGACAAACAATCCTTTGCCATGAACTCGGCATCCGCTAAATCATCGCCGCAGGTGACCTGCTGGAAATCAGGAAAGAACACGGTATAATTGCCCTCCTTTTCTTCATAGAAAATGGCGGGATAGCTTACCTTCATCGCCTCATGCCTCCTTTATGAACCCCGTAGTCATTGGTTTTCGTCATTTACTTCTGGTTTGGGATCATCTTCATGCCGTATTTCTTTTACCAATCGAATGACGTCTTCTTCTGTCCGGAGGCCGGCTTTTTCAGCTTCGCCTCTCATTTGTTCCTGTAATTCTTCCAGGGCTTTTAATGCCATGGCCTTTGCGGCTTCGTCCATATTCTCCACCTGCCTCATCAACGATTATCCATCAATAATAGTCCTAATGCTATATTTCGTCATGGCATAGCCATTTCCCTTTTTCTGAGAAGAAAAGAGTCATCTTCCCCTCGGCATTCCGTTTCGGCAGCCGTCTTGCCCTTCCTTGCGGTCACGATCTGACGGGCTGAAAAAGTACGTGAAAGCCCATGCACACAAGGCTGCCGACTGGGTATTTTTTTGTAATAGCGAATTTTAATAGCACTACACATGTGTATGTGTACATGTATATGTGTATGTGTAGTTCTACGCCGTCTTTTCGCTCTTGTCTTTCCATAGCTATTGTGCTATCGTTCAAATAGAACGACGAGGAGGTGTTCACCATGAGTCGGGAATTGGAACAATGGTTGCTGGAGGAACGAAGAGAAGGATTCAAGGAAGGGTTCAAGGAAGAATACAAGAAAGGACTGGAGGAAGGCGAAAACCGAGTGGCAGCCTTGTTTAAACGGATGAAAGCCGACGACCGCTTGCAGGATTTCGATAACGCCCTCGAAGATAAGAATGCCAGAGAAAAACTATATAAAGAATACGGTATCGAATGACCGGAAAGCCCCGTGCAGAACGTGCGGGGCTTTTTTATCTTGTCTAAAAATGCTTTGTTGTATTATTATACGCTATATTTGTTGCTTAAAATGCTAAATGATTGCATATTTAGATATATAAACAGTATGGTATACGTAATAATGACGGTGGTTAATGATTTTTATGAATTAATAATTTTGTAAATTACTATATTGAAGATTAGAATTTATTGAATTTATGTGAAAATTATTGTAAAATACAAACGTATTATCAATCGTATTCTTTTAAAGAGGTGAATGGATTCATGATATTCCGGATTCCCTTATACAGTCTGGCTATGATGCTGGCTGTATTCCCTATGCAAGTATTGGCTATAGATTCTGTGTTACAGCAGGAACAACTGGAGCAAGCACGGTAGCAGGCGACTCTTCGTGATGACCGTTTACAGTCACGACCTTTTTCTGTAATTCCAGTGCATGATATACCCGTGACCACGGAAGAATCACCGCAGGCAGGCTCTTCTTTTTGGATTCGTCATGTCCAATTGGATATGGACGATTCATCTTTTCGATTTCTGTCTTCTTATGCTCATGAATGTGAAAATAAGAACGTAAATGTCAAGAAAATAAATCAGTTAGTTCATGATATGAATGAAGAACTGTTGCGCCGCGGCTATGCAACCAGCCGTGTCATCATTCCAGAACAGAACATAGCTGATGGTGTTTTGCGGCTGCAAGTCCAGGCTGGGCGGATTCACCAGGTCCGTTATAGCGAAGGGAGCGCACAGCTGCCTTGGAGGACGGCCTTCCCCATCTGGGAAGGTGATATTTTGAACGTACATCTTCTCGAGCAAGGGGTAGAACAGATGAAGAAGCTGTCATCGCAAGATGTCAGCCTGCGATTAATCCCTGCTGAAACGCCAGGACAGAGTGATATTGAATTGACGATTCATCGGACAACCCCTGTGCATGGCATCCTCTCGCTGGATGATTCCGGTTTGACAGATACCGGACGCTGGCAGTTAAGTGCCGATATCGGCATAGATAATCCTTTTTACGGTAATGATTATCTTCAAATCGACCTTAATGGCGATGTCATGGCCGATGGTTATGAACGAGGTACACGGGGACAGCAAATCTACTATCGAATTCCTTATGGCAAAGAAACGATTTCCATCTCTTACAGTCGTTATACCTATCATCAGACCGTATACAGTACCCCCTACGATTTTCTCAGCCGTGGAAAGAGCGATATCAGCACTTTCTCTTGGGACCACCTCATCAGCCGCAATCAGCATCGCAAGACCAGCTTCGATGTCCAGGTCCGGAAACGTAATTCGCATTATTTTATCAATGACCTGGAAATCCCCGTCCAAACGCTGCATACGACGGCACTGGAAGCTGGCTTGTCCCAACAGGTATACTGTGGGGCCGATATGTGGTATGGCCGTATCGGTCATCGAATGGGTGTTGGCTGGTTCGGTGCTATGCCGGAAAATCCCTATGATGATGGCCCGAAGACACGTTACCATATGTGGCTCCTAGATGTAGATTACCGCCATCCCTTTATGATGGGACATCGTCAGGCCGTCTATACTTCATCTTTTCATGGACAGTGGACCGCTGGCGGTGATCGCCTTTACGGTGTCGATATGATCAGTATGGGCAACCGCTATACCGTTCGGGGCTTTGACGGCGAGATGACCCTCATGGCCGAAAGCGGCTGGTATTGGCGGAATGAGCTGGCTTCAGAGATTGCCCAGCTGCATAGTCAAGTCTATGTCGGCCTGGATGTGGGGGCCGTCTATGGTCCGGCTGTTGAAGATTTACTCGGCCATACGCTGGTCGGGACCGTATTCGGTCTGCGAGGAGATTTCCCATCGGGAATATCGTATGATGCCTTTATCGGCTGCCCCTTATATAAACCTGATGGTTATCATACAGACCGTGTCACTACAGGATTGACATTGAGCTGGCGCTTTTAACGGCCATTGATTCTAAAAGATACTTACCCTGAAGAAACGAGATGACGGATATGAAATATACAAATTTGAAACGACAGATTACAGCATGGATGCTGATGGGACTTTTTATCGTCGAACCGGCAGCTATCCTGGCCGCTGACGCACCCATTTTACCGGATACGAAAGCCCCGGCATCCCAGCAGCCACTCGTACAACAGACAGCGAATGGGATTCCCCTGGTACAAATTACGGCTCCGACCGCAGGCGGTGTGTCGCGCAATTTGTATACCCATTTTAACATCCCGGAGAAAGGGGCTGTCTTGAACAATGCCCATAAAGTAACGAATACGAAGTTGGCGGGATATGTTCAGGCCAATCCGAATATGGTCTGGGGAACGGCTAAACTTATTGTCAATGAAGTGACGGGATCGGGAAGAACAGCGATGAACGGATTCCTGGAAGTTGCCGGGGACCGGGCCGGGGTCATCGTGGCCAATCCGAATGGGATTGCCGTCAATGGCGGCGGATTCCTGAATACGTCCCGGGCCATGCTGACGACGGGCCGTCCTATTTATGATGCCAGTGGCCGGGTTACGGATGTCACCGTTGCCGGTGGCCGGATCCAGGTTGCAGGAAAGGGGCTTGATGCGTCCCAAACGGACCAGGTTGATTTGCTGGCGCAGGCTGTTCAGGTCAATGCCGGCATTTGGGCGAAAGAAGCCCATGTCGTAACGGGGCATAACCGGATTGCTTATGATGGATTACAGGTGACGCCCCTATCAGAAACGGACAATCAGAACGTAGCTGACGAACCGGGAGTAGCCTTAGACGTCGCAGCTATTGGCGGGATGTATGCCAATCGGATTTATCTGGTCGGTACGGAAAAAGGGCTGGGTGTCAACCTGGGTGGGACGCTGTCAGCTACTGACTCGCTGGCCTTGGAAAATAACGGGGATCTGCATATTACTCAGACCGGGACTGTCTATAGCGATGGAACCCTACAGGTGCATACAACGGGGGCTGTGACCAATGAACAGACCCTGGCCAGTGGGAAAGATGCCGTCATCCGTGCGGACCAAGGGCTGACGAACCATGCCGTTGTCGGGGCTGGCATCAGCCGGGATGGTCAGGTGAATCAGGCCGGGAATCTGACCGTTCAGACGACCACATTGACCAGCGATAAGGCACAGATTGTCAGTGGTGGAAACTTGGATATACAGGCGAATCAAGTATCTGTCAAAGAAGGTTCCATCGCTGCGCAAGGGAATGCAGACGTTCAGGTACAGCAGACCTTAGAAATGGAAAAAGGGAAAGTTTCAGCGGCCGGGAATCTGACGATTCAGGCGGATAAACTGCCTTTGAAAGGGGTCATCGCCAGCGGAGGTGATACGGCGATTACAACGCATCAATCCCTGCAAAATGAAGATAGTGACGCTTCAATGGGAACGATTACGGCGGACGGGAATCTTACCCTGCATACCGATGGAACCTTGACAAACAGCCGCAAGATAGAAAGCGGCAAGACTTTGAAAGTGGAAGCCGGACAGGGAATCCAGAATAACGCAACCGGCGAACTGAATGGACAAGATGTCGTCCAGCAAACGACGACCCTCGATAATACGGGGCTGATTAATGGAACGCAGCACGTCGCCGTAACGGCAAAGCATATCATTAATCACGAAAATGGCCGTATATATGGAGAGGACGTGACGCTTCAGGCGGACCGGCTGGAAAACCGCCGTCAAGCTGAATTGGAAGAACAGCTGGCCGCAGCGATGAAGACTTTACAGGAAAAAGAAGCTGCCCTGGAAGCTGCTTATTCGGCTGATGTCACGAAATATACGAGTAGTGCACAGGAGTCCCAGTACAAAGCAGATATCGAGCAGGCTGATAAAGCCTATGCTGCACAGCTGGCGGTAGTCCAGGGCCTCCTGGCCAAGCTGGATACCCATAAAGCCGGTACGATTGCGGCCCGGAATACCTTGACGGTACAGGCCCAAGCCATTGAGAATCGTCATAATGCGACCTTGTACAGTGGTGGAGACATGCATTTAACGGCGGACGATACGCTGACCAATCAGGGCGCTTCCATTGAAAGTATGGGGAATCTGACGATTCAGGCCGGGCAGATTCGCAATGAAAATGATGCTTTTTCGGCGAAACGGGTTGGCAGTGCCTGGATGACGAATCCTGAAAAAATCCGTATCGACCAGGCTGGACATGCCGAACAAGGGCAGGCTTTTGACCGTAGTGAATTTTCCAACCTGTCCAGTGGTTATGGCGCCTATCACCACCCGAAGGCGATGACGATTTACGAACCGGTCTATGATACGGTGGACGCTCCCGAATCGGGAGAAACAGCGGATCCGGCTTATAAGGAAGGTACGAAAATCTCGAATTATGAATGGAATGACCCTATCTTTCAGACGTTCGGCCTGACTCCGATGGCCTCAGAGCGGCCGGCCGCCGCTGGCCCTGCCCAGACTGCTTGGGATACACAGTTCCAGGCCTTGCTGGCTGAGCTGGACAAAAAGGTTACAACTCATAATCAGGAAGCCGAAGCCCATAATGCGGCTTTAGGACTGGCAGATTCTCAGAAAATCAACAATTATACCATTATCCGCAGTCATTCCCAAACGTCACATGAAGAGGTAACATCGACTAATGCCGGCGTCATCCGCAGCGGCCAGGCGATGACATTAAAGGGAGACGTGACCAATGAGAACAGCCAGTTGACCGCCGGGACGACGCTGACGGCTACAGGTCGTGTCAATAATATTGCAAAAGAGAACCAGGAACGGACCGTGACTTTTGGGACGACCCAGGGCAGTTACACTTATAAAAGAAAATGGCCCCATAAATCCCGGCGCCGCGGCTATAACTCCGAAGTTTTCATGACACCGCAAGTCGGTCTCAGTAATACCTCGTCTCTGAAGGTAGCCGAGTATGCCGACCATGGGACGACTCCGGCAGGGAAAGACATTACGGATACCCTGCGGGAATCGGCCTCCTCTTTTTTAGATCCCTTTTCGCTGGATACCCGGCATCCGTCGGACACGACGACAGCTTGGAAAGCAACCGCAGGAAACTTGGCCAGTTCGTTATATACCTTGCATCCAGAAACGACGGCGAAGTATCTCGTAGAAACGGATCCGGCTTTTACCAATAAACATAATTTCTTGTCTTCCGATTATATGTATCAGCAGTTGAAATGGGACCCGGACAAAGTGCCGAAAAGACTGGGCGATGGGTTCTATGAACAGAGCCTGATCCGCAGCCAGATCCTGAATCAGACGGGACGACAGTATCTGGGAGACTATACGGATGACATGACCCAATATAAGGCCCTCATGGACGCAGGACTGGCCTATGCCAAAGCGACGGGGCTGGCCCCTGGCGTGTCCTTATCGCCAGAACAGGTTGCGGCATTGACGAGTGACATGGTATGGCTGGAAACAAAGACGGTCACCGTAGATGGCAAGGAAGAAACCGTTATTTATCCGAAAGTATATCTCCGGGGCCATGATGACCTGACGCTGACCGCCGATGGCAGCCTTATCAGTGCGAATACGCTGGTCATCCAGACCAAGGAAGCCGTCCGCAATGCCGGGACCTTATTCGGGAAGACCGTTCAGATCCAGGCGGGCAGCTTGGATAATTCCGGCCATATCCAGGGCCAGAAAATAGCCATGGCCAGTGAAAACGATATCCACCAGACAGGCCAGGTTACGGCTTCTGACCGCCTCCAGATGCAGGCTAAGGGGAATATCACGATAGAAAGCACAGCCATCCACCTGGCAAACCAGGACGTCCTCGACCGGACAGCGGGGATTGCTGTGACCCGTACCGATGGGGTCGCCATTATCAGTGCGGGACAGGACCTGGACCTGGCTGGGGCGACATTGCAGGCTTTAGGCCGTCAGGGAGCTGTCCTGCTTCAGGCTGGGAATGATGTGAATCTGACGACGCTGACATTGGCTGCCAAAAAAGATATGACCCTAAATCAGGATAATTACCTGCGGACACAGCGGCAGACAGAAGCTGGTACCGTCATCAACGCCAATGGCGGCGTATCCCTGGCAGCTGGCCGGGATATTACGGCACGGAGTGCCTATATGAACAGCGATGACGGCACGGTTTCGCTGATGGCAGGCCGGAATCTCGCCCTGACGGCAGGCCGGTCCGTGGCTGTGGATGACTACGGTCTGAAACATAAGGAAAAAGGCCTCTTGTCCAGCACGACGACGACCGTCCGCACTCATGACGATCATGAAACCGTCTTAGGGACGACAGTGACCGGGAAACAAGTCCAGCTGGGTGCTGGGCAGGACGTCCGTCTGACAGCGGCTGCGGTGGCCGGACAAGGCGATGTAGTCGTCGCAGCTGGCCGGAATTTGACGGCGGATACGGCCGTCCAATATGACCAGGCGACGGCCTATACCAAGGTCAAGTCGTCCGGCGTCCTCGGTGCCGGGCTGGGCGTCCTCATCGGGACCCAGCAGACAAAGGATAATTATGAAGGAGAATGGAAAACCCAGGTCGGCAGTACCCTGGCATCGACAGGCGGCAGCCTGACCCTGGCTGCGGGCGATACGGCCCATTTGACGACAGCCGATATCTTCGGCCAGCATGGCGTGACCTTGACGGGACAGGAAGTGCTCGTCGATGGGGCGACGAATGAAGCTCACGAAAAACGGACCCATGAAGAATCCCGGTCGGGCCTGAGCCTCAGTCTGAGTAATTCGGCCATTTCGGCGGGTGAAACCTTCCGCGGTGCCGTCCGCACAGCCCAGTCGCGGGACAATAAGACCTTGCAGGGCTTGGAACTGGTAGAAGCCGGCCGGAACCTCCGGAAGGACCTGAAAGGCAAATCGCCTGCCGATGTGACGTCAGTTGGCCTGCATGTCGGGATTGGCTCCAGCTCTTTCAAACAGGAATCAGAAGTGAATCAGCAGACCTATGCCGGCGGCCGGATGATGAGTGCCGGCGACGTGACGGTCCGGTCTGAAAGTTCACAGGAAAATAAAGGAAATCTGACGGCGGTTGGCGAATCTATTCAAGGGAAGAATGTATCCCTCACGGCCAGCGGAGACGTCCGCCTCCAGGCCGGTACGAATGAAGAAACCATCCGTGACAGCTATCAGAGCCATGGCGCTTCAATCGGCGCGTCCTTCCATGGCGGCCTGACCAGTATCGACGCATCGTATGGCAAGATGAAAGACCAAGGGACGACGACACGTGTCACCCATACGGGCAGCCAAGCCACGGCACAAGACAGTCTGATGACGAGTTCCGGAAAGGATACGACCCTCGTCGGTTCCCAGCTCCAGGGACAGTCGGTGACCGTAAAGACGGGCGGGAATCTGCACATCGAAAGTGTACAGGATTCAGAGACCTACCGGGGTAATCGTTCGTCGACTGGAATTAGCGTAGCTTATTCCCCCTCTGTTGACGTCCAGGAAAATTTCTTGCCACAAGGGACCCATGCTACGCATTTCACCTATACTGGGACGGGAGCGAAAAGTGGAAACGCTTCGTACAGCCGTGGGAAGACGACCAGTGATTACGCCAGCGTGATCGAACAGGCCGGTATCTATGCCGGTGACCAGGGGTATGCTGTGGATGTGAACAAGGATACCCAACTCAAAGGGGCTGTCATCGCCAGCACGGCTGATGCCAACCGTAATCACCTGACGACCGGCACCCTGCACCTGGAAGACATCCAGAATAAGGCCGCTTATGACGTAAAAAATACCGGTGTGGCTTATAACCACTATGCGTCAGACCAGGAACGCAACCAGCATTTCAATGAAACCGGCCTCACACCGGATATTTTGCCAGGCACCACTAAAGATGCTCATTCAGTCACCCGGTCAGCCATTTCCCAGGGAACGATTCAAGTCACCCAGGGCGCTATGGATGTGACGAAAATTAACCGCGATACAGCCCATGCCCTACAGACGCTGGATCACATCTTTGATAAGCAGAAAGTAGAAGAACGGCAGGAACTGGCCCGGCTCTTTGCGAAAAATGCAGATGAACTACTCCATTACTATGACCGCGACGGCAAATTCGATAAAGCCCTGGCTCATGGCCTTGTAGCCGAAATCACGAGCCAGCTTGCCGGAAATAAGGCCGGCAGTGGCTTTGCCGCGGGCATGACGAATGAACTGCTCATTAATAAGATTAAAGAATGGGCAGGAAATGACCCGGCCAAAGCCCAATGGATCAGCGCAGCTTTGGGTGCTACTGTCAATGCGGCTACCGGCAAGAATATCCAGACAGGCGGTGCTACGGCACAGTATGGGACAAAATGGAATGATGAACTTGCTGCTGAGGTTTATGCTGCCGCGCTTCTTTTAGAGGATGGCGCAGGAGAAATCGCAGGAGCAACGGTAGGCAGCATAGGTGTTGCAGGTGCCCTCATCCTGGGTGGTACACAAGAAGCTGGCGGCGACGTTTCTTATAATGCGGATGCAAATGATTGGAACTATGAAAGTGTGTTAAATGTAGAAAATAATTATTCCAATAGTGGCTCATCATCAGACGATAATATTGATAATTATGATGACAGCGATACATCGGAATCAGTTTCCACTTCACCAGAATCAGTTCCTATTGAGCCTCCGGTAACATACCAAGAGGTAGTGGCTGAAGATGGCTCTATTCATAAAATGGGTAGTGATGGGAGCAATATAGTTACAGGAAAATATCAAATTGACGGGCATCTATATTCTGATGATGGCGGATATGATCAACTACATCGCAGATTTTTAACTGGCATTGATACCGGTAATCTTTATAGCGGTTATTATCGGACTGCTGATGGAAAAGACAATTGGAAAGAATTGCCTTATGATAGGCTGAAAAATAAATTTGGCCATATTTCATTGGTAAACCCATTGGGAGAGCAGACACAGCTTGAAGATGTTACCTATGGCGAAGAAGCTGTTATTAATGGGGCAGATATTGTTTATTCGCCAGAAAGAAAAGTCTTTGTCGATACTCAGATGGAGGCTCCCATTCCTTTATCGTTTGTTAATGAACACCGGGATCGGATTATTCCCTCTTCTTTACAGCCAACTGAAATTCAGGCAGGTGATGATGGTTTTACGGCAACTCCCATTGAGCCGCCGACGCCGCAAAAACCTGATAATTCTGATATAGCACTTATTGGAAGTGGGATTGCCCTTTCACAACAGGCGCAAAGACAAGTTCCTGTTCCAGATAATACGTTTACACAGTATTCAGCAGACGTACTCAAAGAAAGTGTACTTAGTACAGCTGATGATACAGTTTTAAAAACCATGGGCAAGGACTTGAAACCATTTGGAACTATAGACGACTTTTATACGGTACAAAAAGATTTGGAAGAATATCAGTTTCCATACAGCCATATGATTGCGGCAGGAGATATTTTTTTATCGAATCTGGGTGGTTTTTTTAGTGGTTACATGGCTCTTAGATGGGGGCTTTATAATCCTGGACTTGCTACTCTTTTGGGAAAAACTGCTACTAATACCGCCTTTGATAAGATAAAAGAAAAATATTTAAAAAATTTAAAAAGATAATGTAAAATGCGAAAGGATAACTATAACAATGATTCCAAAGTCAAATTTCATACTTACTATATGTAGCCTTCTTTTATATGCGCAGAGCTTACAACATTCTAAATTTAGTATGTATAGAAAGTATACATGCCCGTTCGCTATATATTTATCAAGTTATGTTATTACAGGAATATCGGTTGTTTTAATGTTTATTTTTATAATAGATGAAGACTGCTTTTTATATTTAATATGTATGTATCTTGCAGGATTATTGATTCGCGTCTTTGGGAAATTTACTTATGCAAAAAAAGACAAAAATATGAAAATGTATGGGGACGTAATAAGACAAGCAAAAGATATCGCTTTTTTTCTTGGGATAGGGGCCTCCTTTTTAGTTGCTTTTTTTGTAATTTTAGAAATATTGTATATGTTTTATCATTAACAGCAGTTTACAACTTTTTGAACAAATAAATATCACGTAACCACACTTTGAAGTATAATGAATCTGCTAAATCTGGATGAACATTTTGCGAAGCACCAAAACGCCAGTCCGCAGGAGCTGCGAAGCCATATAAGCTGGCAAATACAGCGTGAAATATTTTTGAGCACTTTGGTCGCTAAGGCCCAAACCGCAAAAAATCCAACGGACTTAGTTCGGACCTTGTGTAAACTAGCTTCGTCAACTTCCGAGGCGGCGTAAAAGTTGTAAAGTGCTGTAAAAGATAGATACCTCGAGAATTTAAAGAAGGAGAAAACAAAACATGGAAAGTAGTTACCATTACCATACCATTTTGCTTTTTGTATGTTTTGCGATTATATATGCACAAAGCATTAGACACTCAGAGTTTTCAATTTATAAAAAAAAGAGAATTCCCTTTATATTATATTCTTCGAGCTTTTTTATTACTGCGATTGCTTTAATTGGAATGTTTATTTTTAGGCATGATTCTGATGTTTTCTATTTATTTATGGGGTTATATCTTTTAGGGGGATTGATTAAATTAATTGGGAAAATGATATATGCAAAATTAGTGAAAGATGAGTATTTATATAAAAGTATAGCGACGCCATTAAAAAACTTTTTTTAATGATATTATTTGGCATGGGTCTTGTCATTGTGGCAACGATAGTAGGAATGATTATTTATACCTTATTTCCATGAAATAAGGTTGTTATGGGGAGTTACAGTAATTAGAGATTCATATTAGTAGGTGATAAAAATGAAAAAATCAATGCATTTAATAGCTATCGTTGTTGCCGTCGGAGCCGTTGCCTTACTTTATCCACACATAAAGCCTTTAGTTGCGGAATATCGGCAGCCTGCTGAAAAGACGAAGGTCGTTCAAACCATCAAGGGAAAGCCGAAAGAAGGCGTCGTCAGTGCTTATGTACCGGATCAGCCAGTAGAAGATGATGACGGGTATCATGCGCTCGTTATTGATAATAGCAATAATGAAAACCCCGTGTACGCACGCCTTTGGACAACCGGTGAGGATGCTCATCCAATCCGTGCTTTTACGATTGGTGAACACGGAAGTTTTAAAATGGAAAATCTGCCATCCGGTACTTATGAACTCCGTTTCAAGATGCTTTATGAGGGTAACGATGCTGTCGATGGCTATAAGGTCGATGGGATTGTATTGGAGCCAAAACAAGTAGAAGGTGGCGTCAGTTATCCTACGTACACCCTGCAAATAGCCCTGCGCAATGGAAAAGGAGAAGCCTCGAAACATACATTAGCTAGCGATATATAGATTCAAACTGATAATACATCAAAAAAGTCGCATAAATATAGCTCCAAAGCGGCGCAATTTATGGCGCTATAATAGAAGCGATACCGTGTAAAATATAGAACAAATCCCCTATAAACACAAAATATAGTGTTTTCCAGTCATTGATAAATACTATATAAGCGGTGCAAATATCTACGGCTGTTCGTAATGAGAGGGTCGTAGGTTCGAATCCTATTAGTGGCTCCAATAAAATCAAGGCTTCCGAGAAATCGGAAGCCTTTTTTCTTTGTTTATGGCAACATTTTGTGGGGGGACTTTTACGGTTTTCCCTTTTTACTCTGTATCAGCAGTTTACAACTTTTTGAACAAATAAATATCGCGTAACCACACTTTGAAGTATAATGAATCTGCTAAATCTGGATGAACATTTTGCCAAGCACCAAAATGCCAGTCCGCAGGAGCTGCGAAGCCATACAAGCTGGCAAATACAGCGTGAAATATTTTTTGGCACTTTTGGCACTTTGGTCGCTAAGACCCAAACCGCAAAAAATCCAACGGACTTAGTTCAGGCCTTGTGTAAACTCGCTTCATCAATTTCCGAGGCGGCGTAAAAGTTGTAAAGTGCTGTAATTATAATATTAGGGAAAAGGAGGTACATGTAGAGGGTAACCAGCTTGACGAAAGAGCTGGAATAACGGTATAATAAACGTGAAAGAGGTCCTGCCGATAGACGGTTGGCCCCAGATCAATAATACTACAAAAGTAGCCACTTAAGATTGGAGTCCTGGGCGGCTATTTTTGTGTTTTATTTGAGGCGCATCCGATGGCATACCCAAGCGCAAAAGCACCTAAGCAGAGGCCGAGAATACCAATGAAAGTATCTACAGTCAGAAGCATACAAATTCCCTCCTTTCCCATGGATTGGAGGGTTTACACAAGATCCCTCCTTAGAAAGCAAGGGACCAACCGCCTACCGTTTTAGGCAGAACCTCGAAACTAGTATATCATAGGCATACTTTATCGTCTACCTTTGTGTGGCTAGCACCAACCGAATAAGAACCACAAAAATAGTCGCTTAAGATTGGAGTCGTGAGCGGCTATTTTTGTGTAATTCACCATAGAGAATACGATAAACACGCGATTTCCATGCTACAAACTATAAAACAAAAAGGGCCTTATTTTTTTGCTGGAAATTTCGGATGGGCGGTATGGGGACCGAGCATTTTTTCCATCCATATGACGTCATACCAGCGGTCGAATTTGTAGCCGCTGTTGTGGAAACGGCCAACCAGGGTGTAGCCCAGACGTTGATGAAAGTGCAGGCTGCCGTTGGTGACATATGGGTCTTTTTCATTGCGGGGCACGGCAATACAGGCGTTAATGTTTAGGATTCCCATAGATTTCAAGGCTTTTTCCAAGGCTTCATACAGTCTGCGGCCAACGCCTTGTTTACGATTGTTTACATCGACATAGATACTCGATTCCACCGACCAGGCATAGGCTTCACGGCCATAAAATGCATGGGCATAGGCATAGCCGACGACCTTGCCTTCTGATTCGGCCACTAAATAGGGATAGCGCTGCGAAATTTCCTGGCGGCGCCGTTCCATTTCCGTCGTATCCGGCGCGGTGTATTCAAACGTAATGGCTGTCTTTTCTACATAGTGTGCGTAAATTGAGGTCAAGGCCACCGCATCATCTTTACAGGCAGGCCGAATCAAAATGTTACTGTTCATCTGCATCGCTCCTTTTTAAGAACCCCTCAGACCGCCTTTGGCGGCCATCTCCCTTTCTCAGAGGAGCCTTAAATCTCTCAGACTGCCTTCGGCAGACAGCTCCCCTATCATGGGAGCCTTAACCTCTCAGACTGCTTTCGGCAGCCAGCTCCCCTACCATGGGGGCCTAAAAAAAGACTATGGCATGCTCTCAGAATTTCCACGCCATAGTCCCTGTTATCGGTATATGATTATTTCCAGAATTCCCACCAGTGATGGTTGTCTTTTTCGGCCAGCTGCTGGCGCAGGCTGTCTCGTTCTGCCTGGACGGTGGCCAATGTTTCCTGGAGCTGTTTGTGTTCGTCTTCGATGAGGCTGCCTTCTTTTTTCAGACGGTCTACTTCACTTTGCAAAGCGTCGGCCTGGTCTTTGTTCTGCTGAGCTTCCAGAGCCTTGACTTTGACTTCGGACAGCTCATTCTGTTTGGCAATCAGGTTCTGCTGCAGTGTGATGACCTGCTGCTGGGCCGTGTTGAGGTCCTGCTGGGCTTTGAGCAGCAAAATGCGCAGGTTGTGCGATTCCTGCTGGGCATTGGATACTTTTTCGCTTTCCAGTTCGGTAATGGTCGCCTGGTCGTGGAGGCCGCGCAGCTGGTCGAGGATGCGGACAGCTTCGGTATCGAAAGCCCATTCGCCTTTCTGCATGGTAGCGTGTTCTTCTCCGTCATGGTTGATTTCGTCCAGGTGCTTCTTGACGAACTGGATAATGCCCTGACGGGTCTTGATATTATAGCGGTCCATTAAATCTCTTGTCGTAATCACGTATTTTCTCTCCTCATGTTTACTATCTCTGTTTTTGCATTTACCTGGCTCATTTTTCAATAAAAAAAAGGCTTAACCATGCCAGCCAGCGCAACAGCAATTCATATAAATCAATTACCTTTAGTTTACCGTATTTCAAAGAATAATGCAACGAAAAGGGGGCTGTCACACGAAGTTTCCCGTCATGTGAGGCCCCATTTCAGTCGATGTGTATTTGTTTCTATCGGATTAGATGGAAAGCTGGACGAAATCCTGGCCAAAGCGCAGGTATTCGCCTTGCGGCAGTTTATAGGCTTTGGAAATGGCATTGGCTTCTGTCGGTACTTCCGGCGTCGTTTCCAATTCGTAAGCTTTGGCATAAGCACCAGCTGTATCCGAAGCCGTCAGGCCGGACTTATCGAATTTCAAATCACTGCCATCATAGATGCGGATACCGATGACGATGCCGCCCTGGAGGTAAGCATCCATGTGGTGGTTATTGTAAATCCAGCGGTCCGTCCCCTGGTCTTCGGCCTTGCTGTCCGGCTGACCATAGGCAGCCGTCAGGTCGTCCTGGGTCATGCCGAGGTAGACGCCGCCAATGGATTCGTAGCGGTCGGCATTGAGGGAACGGCGTAAAGGCATCTTATTGTCTACGATAAGGTACTGATGGGATTTATGGCCCATGAGGTCCATCTTGATGGTCCGGTCGCCGGTCTGTTCATGGATGGTAAAAGTCCCGGTCCGCGGATAGTCATAGGTGCAATCCTTAGGATCCGTTACGGCACACCCATTGATGGTATTGCCTTCGATGGTCATGACCAGGTTGCCTTTGGTGCTGTACCATTCGCCAGCAGCCGGGTCGAGCCAGTCGACGACATTCTGATCCGGAGCGGCCTGAGCCGTTGCCGTAACCGTAGCCGTTGCCTGCGGTTCAGCAGCCGCCGTCGTGTCCGTCGTATCTTCTGCAAAACAGACAACCGATAAACTCATCGTCACGAGCGCACAAAGGATCATATTTTTTGCTAATTTCTTCATTATGATTCGCTCCTCTTCTGTTTACTTTCTGTAATTGTCTATTATACACGTCTTCCAGAAAGAAAACAACCGTCTTTACTTCTGTTTATGTTTGTTTACACTTTTCTTAGCAGACTGCCCAGCACTCTGCTTGTCCTTTTTCACCTTCGTTTCCGGCGCCTTTACGGCGTTGTCTGCGTCCTTGGAAACTTCCGCTTCCTGATGCTTAGCCGGAATGGAAACGGTATCGATCAAGGTACCGTCATTCTTCACAGCGCTGACCCGGAATTCATCCGGTTCGACCTGGAGCGTCAGGTACATGGGCATATCCGTCGGATTATAGTAAATGACGTCGGTCGGTTTCTTGACAGAACCATCCCACGATTCTGTCCCGGAGCGGCCCGTAGCGATATAGACCGTCCCTTCCGTAGCAGCCTGGTCATCCTTGATAGGAACGGTCCGTTCATAGCAATGTTCATGGGCTGTAAATACCAGGGGGACGTTGTATTTATCAAAGATGGGCATGAAGTATTTGCCATTTACATCGAGGGTGCCATTGTACGGGCTGTCCCAAGGCGGACGGTGCATGAGGACGACGAGCCGTTTCCCGGCCTTCTTGGCAGCAGCCAGGTCTTTATCGAGCCATGCCGCTTCATCTTCCATCATCGTCGGGCGCCAGCCGCTCAGCTCTTCATAATCCGTATTGAGGGACACATAATGGACGTCACCATAATCGAAGGAATAAGCCATGCGGTTCTGATCCTTCGGGCCGCCATAGGGCACGGCAAAGAGCGCTTTATATGTATACGGTTCGGTAAACTGCCAGTTCATGCTGTAGGCTTCGTGGTTGCCCAGGACGGGAGCAAAGGGGATGTGGCTGGTCAGGACATCGGCATTTTCAAACCAGTCCCGCCACTGGAAATAAGCCTGGCCGTTATCGGTAATGTCCCCCATGTTGATGAAGAAAGCGGCATCATCGTTCTGCTGCCAGGCGATCTGTGCCGTCTGTCCCCAGACGCTGTAATCCGTGGACTGGGAATCGCCGAAAATGAGGACTTTATATTGGTTTAAATTGGCTTTAGTCGTCGAAAAAGTAATCCAATCGGTTGCGCCGTCGGCATTGACGATGCGATATTCATATTCCGTCGCCGGTGTCAGCTTCTGCATATAAGCCCCATACGTATAGGGTGCCGGATTGCCGGCGTCATAAATGGGAGGCCGTTTCCCTTCGGTCACATAAGCCAGCTGGACATCATCCTTGTCCTTGTGGCGGTATTCTACACTGTAATCACTGCGGTTGCTATCATCCTGCCAGGAAATAGTCTTGCCTGTCGCGCTGTCCTTGGCGACAATCTGCATCAGGTTATCCACGGACATGGCCAGGGCCTGACTGGAAAATAAAGTAAACGCGCTGAGAAGCGCCGCCAGGAGATGGCGCTTGCTATATTTCATATATATTCACGTCCTTTCTTGTCACAAAATGTATTGTAGCACAATCCGTTGATTTGGCAATCTTTTTCGTTGACATCAATTTCTCTATCTCTTATAATAAGTGAATTGTATATCGTTGCATTAATGAGGAGAGAAGAGAAGAAATGAATACACTCGATTTACTGCTACTGGCCGTCGGCCTCTCGATGGATGCCTTTGCTGTTTCCATCTGTAAAGGCCTTTCATTAGGGAAAATCAGCTGGCGCCACATGGTCCTGGCTGGTTTATGGTTCGGTATTTTCCAGGCTTTGATGCCGACTATCGGCTATGGTCTGGGAAGCTTCTTTGCCGACATGATCGACGCTTATGACCACTGGGTCACGTTTATCCTGCTCGGTGCCATCGGCCTCAATATGGTCAAGGAATCCTTTGAGGATGAAGAGCACTGTGATGCATCTATGCGTCCCTATACGATGCTCATGCTGGCTATCGCCACCAGTATCGACGCCCTGGCCGTCGGCGTCACCTTTGCCTTCATGGACATCGATCTCGCGCCGTCAGTAACCCTCATCGGCGTGACGACGTTCCTGTTCTCTGCCGCCGGGGTCAAAGTCGGCAGCCTCTTCGGGACGCGCTACAAAAATAAAGCCGAACGAATCGGCGGTGTCGTCCTCATTTTGATTGGGCTGAAAATACTGCTGGAAGGACTGGGCTTATTATAAAAAAAGGGCTTGTCGCACGACGACAAGCCCTTTAAAGTGGTTAGTGGCTAGCAGTTAGTTGTTAGCGGATGGCTTTAAATTTAAAGGTTTTCTCTGAAAACTACAAACTCTGTTGCTGCAAACTATAAAGTAAATGGGGCCTAGCATGAAAGCAAAAGCCTTCGTGCGACAGCCCCTTTTCTGTAGGGGCGCCACGTGGGGCGCCCGTTCGCGCAAATCGGTTCACGGGCATCTTACATATACCCGCGGGCTCGCCACGTGCGAGCCCCTACGAAATATAAATTATTTAACTTCGTGGATCCAGCCTTCGGGGCCTTCGATTTCGCCCATCTGGATGCCTCTCAGGGTCTTGTACAGTTTCGTCAGGACAGGACCCATTTCATCCATACCGCTGGGGATGCAGATTTCTTTGCCGTGGTCGACGACTTTGCCTACCGGGCAGATAACGGCAGCCGTACCGCAGAGGCCGGCTTCAGCAAATTCGCTGACTTCCGAGAATTTAACCGGACGGTGTTCGACTTTCATGCCCAGCATATCCGTTGCAATCGTGATGAGCGAACGGCGGGTGATGGACGGCAGGATGGAGTCCGATTTCGGCGTAACCAGGGTGCCATCTTTCTTGACGAAGAGGAAGTTAGCGCCGCCCGTTTCTTCTACATACGTACGCGTAGCCGGGTCGAGGAACATGTTTTCATCAAAGCCGTTCTGATGAGCTAAAATGTAGGGATACATGCTCATGGCATAGTTCAAGCCAGCTTTGATATGGCCTGTGCCGCGCGGTGCTGCACGGTCGAAGTCAGAAATGCAGATCGTAATCGGTTTGACGCCGTTCTTGAAGTAAGAACCGACGGGTGTACCAAAGAGGCGGAACTGATATTCGTCAGCCGGTTTGACGCCGATGACCGGGTTGGTCCCAAAGAGATACGGGCGCAGGTAGAGAGCACCGCCACTTTCAAAGGGAGGAATATAATCCTTGTTGGCACGGACGACTTCGTCGACAGCTTCCATGAACATATCTTCCGGAACCGGCGGCATTTCCAACCGTTTAGCCGAGTCCATCAGGCGTTTTGCATTCTGGTCCGGACGGAAGGTGACGGTACGGCCATCTTTGGTTTTATAAGCTTTCAAGCCTTCAAAAACTTGCTGGCAGTATTGCAGGATGCCAGCACATTCATTGAGGACGACATTCGGGTTATCCGTCAATTCCCCTTTTCCCCATTTGCCATCTTTATAATTGGCAACATAGCGTTTGGCAATCGGCTGATATTCAAAGCCTAATGCCGACCAGTCAATATTAACATTTGACATCGCAATTCCTCCATTTCTTTTATAAACAAAATAATTTATATCTATTTTGTAATTATAGATTAATCACTTCCTTCACTTTTGTCAATGGGAGAAATCCTCGCCAGTTCATTGTCAACTAATTTAATTTTATTAAAAATTGACAATGAGCCGATTATTGGCTATAATCCAGATTATCGTAAACTTTTATCTAATCGTTTATGGTTTACATTTTAAAAGGAGTGATTTCATGGTTTCATCTGTTCTCTCATCCCACCGCTGGGATACGCGGGATCTCGTCCTGTTCGCCCTGTTCACGGCACTCATCGCCATCGGGGCTTTTATCCGCATCCCCGTCCCGTTCTGTCCTTTTACGCTGCAATTATTGTTCACCACCCTGGCCGGACTGGTCCTGGGCAGCCGCCGCGGTGCTGCTTCGGTCGCCGTCTATGTCCTCTTAGGATTGGTCGGCCTGCCGGTCTTCACATCCGGTGGCGGACCATCGTATATTTTCCAGCCGACCTTCGGCTACCTCATCGGCTTCATCGGCGGCGCCTGGCTGACCGGATACATCGCCCATCAACGCGCCCTGCCGTCGCTGCGCCGTCTGCTGGCTGCTGATTTCGCCGGTCTCTTCATTGTCTACGCCTGCGGCATGGCCTATTTAGCCTTGATCAACAATGTATATCTGGGTACGCCGATCAGTTTATGGACGCTATTCGTCTACTGTTTCGTCCTGCCCATTCCCGGTGACATCTTCCTCTGCATCGTCGCCGCCATCCTGGCCCGCCGGATACATCGGGCCATGTCCCTTTAGAAAGGAGTTCGTTTACTATGAGTAAAGGTTTATTCATTACCGGAACGGGGACAGACATCGGCAAGACCTATGTCACAGCCCTGCTCATCAAGACATTGCGCCAGCACGGCTATGACATCGGTTACTATAAGGCCGCCATCAGCGGTGCCCCGACCGTCGCTGCCAGTGATGCCGGCTATGTGAATGATATAGCCCGTATTGGCGAATCGCCGGACCTGCTCTTGTCTTACCTTTATAACCACGCCGTCTCGCCTCACCTGGCAGCCCGCTGGGAAGAAAAGCCCATCGAAAAAAGCGTCATCCTCCGCGACTGGCAGCGCGTCACGGCAGCCTACCCCTATGTCACCGTCGAAGGCAGCGGCGGCATCATCTGCCCTCTCCGCGATGACGACCAGGCCTTCTTCCAATTAGAAGATGTCATCACCTGGCTCCACCTGCCGTCGCTCATCGTCTGTCCCGCCGGCCTGGGGACCATCAACGGCGCCGTCCTCACGGCCTTTTATATGAAAGAAAAAGGACTGCCCGTCCAAGGCTTCATCGTCAACCATTATACGGGCAGCCCCATGGAAAAAGACAATATCCGCATGATTGAAAAACTGAGCGGCAAGCCCATCCTGGCCGTCGTCACCGACGATGACACGCTGCTCCATGCTGATGCATCCTCGCTCATTTCATTGTATCAATAAGGAAAGGTGATTTACATGAATTTACTTGAAGCGGACTTGAAATATATCTGGCATCCAGCCCAACAGATGAAAGATGCCGAAGTCTTCCCGCCCGTCGTCATCGACCACGGCAAGGGCTGCTATCTCTATGACACGGAAGGCAAAGAATATATCGACATCATCAGTTCCTGGTGGTGCAATCTCCTCGGTCACTGCAACGACGAAATCAACGCCGCCATCAAAGACCAGCTCGACAAGCTGGAACACGTCATCTTTGCCAATTTCTCCCATCGCCCGGCCATCGAACTCTGTCAGGCCCTGCTGCCGCTGCTGCCGAAAGGGCTGACGCATTTCAATTTTACGGACAATGGCTCGTCGTCTGTCGAATGTGCCCTGAAGATGGCTTTTCAATACCAGTACCAGTCGGGCCATCCCGAACGGCAGCGTTTCATGTGCCTGTCCGAATCGTATCACGGTGAAACCATCGGCGCCCTTTCCGTCGGCAGCATGGACCTCTATGCCCGTATCTACAAGCCCATGATGATGAACAACATCCATTTCGACGGCCTCGACTGCTACCGCTGTCCCTATGGACGGACGCGGGATACGTGCGACTGCGAATGTTTCGTCGGTGCCGAAAAGGCCTTTGCCGCTTATGGCAAAGAAACGGCCGCCCTCATCGTCGAACCCATCCTGCAGGGTGCTGCCGGCATGCGCATCTATCCTCCAGAATATCTGCGCCGCCTGCGCCAGCTCTGCGACGAGTACGGCGTCCTGCTCATCGACGACGAAGTCGCAGCCGGCTTTGGCCGGACGGGCAAGATGTTCGCCATCGAACACGCCGGCGTCAGTCCCGATATCCTCTGCACGTCGAAAGGCCTGACCGGCGGCTACCTGCCCATGTCCCTGACGATTACGACCGATGCCATCTACCAGGCCTTTTACGATGATTTCAAGACCCATAAGGCCTTCGTCCACAGCCACACCTATGCCGGCAATCCCCTGGCCTGCCGGGCTGCCCTGGCCGTACTGCACATCATGGAGCGCGACGATATATTAAAAAAGGCCGCCAGAAAGAGCGTCTACCTTCATGAAAAGTTAGACGCTGCTCTCGGCAGCCACAGCCATGTCGGCGAAATCCGCCACATCGGCCTGATTAATGCGATTGAGTTAGTGGAAGATAAACGGAGTAAACGTGCCTTCGACCCGGAAAAGCGGATCGGCTGGCACATCTTCCGCAAAGCCATGGACCTGGGACTGGTCCTGCGCCCCATTGGCGACGTCATTTACTTCAATCCGCCCCTCACCATCGATGAGCAGACCATGGATGAAGCTGTCCGCCGCTGCCGGGATGCCGTCCACGCCGTCTTGGGAGACGATTAAGCCTTCAAAGCGGCATCCAAAGCAGCCTTGACATGGGCCTTGATGTCATCGTAAGACTGGCCCGGCTGGGCTTCATAGAGTTTTTCCGTGCCGATGAACATAGACGGTACGTAGTAGTAAGAATGGCCCTGTACGACTTCAGGGTGTTCCGATTCTTCGTACCAGTCGACAGCTACCTGGCGATAAGCCGGATTTTCTTCAATCAGTTCAGCCAAGGCTTCTTTGGCGCCCTTGCAATAGGGGCAGCCGTTCATATAAAAAGCGGTGATATTCTTCAAGGGAATCGTCTCCTTTCTGGGGAACAGACAGATTACTGATGGCCCCCACAGCCGTGAGTGCCACAGTGGTGTTCACCATGGCCATGCTGCTGGTCGTGGTGGCTGCAGGCTACGTCCGGATTGAATTTCAGCGTACCATTGAGCAAATCCTTGACGGCTTCATCAGCACCGCCCGTGACGCCGCCATAGAGGTCGATAGAGGCTTCAGACAGAGCCTGTTTCGCTCCGCCGCCGATACCGCCGGCAATGACAGCATTGACTTTCTGAGCCTGCAGGAAGCCGACCAAGGCACCGTGGCCCTGGCCATGGGTGCTGATGACATCGGCCTTGACGATATTACCGTCTTGGACATCATAGATCTTGAACTGTGCCGAATGGCCGAAATGCTGGAATACATTCCCATTTTCATACGTAACTGCTACTCTCATCATAACAATTCCTCCTCCAAAATGCAATAATCTGACGGGTCCTCGCGGCCCGTCTTTTTTGACATATGTCATTTATCTTGTCTTTAGTATATGACATATGTCAGTATTTGTCAATAAAAAAGGAGCTGTCGCATCGCGACAGCTCCTTTTTGAGTTCATCGTAGGTCGTTCATCGTTCGTCGTAGGGGCGCCCACGTGGGGCGCCCGTTCACGCCAATCGGTGCATGGGCATCTTACATATAAAACGTCAATCATTCCCGCTTCCCGGCGAGATGACGACGGTCGGGGTATTATTGCCTTTGACGGAGTACATATTATAAACGTAGTCCGGCGTCAATTCGCCTTTGAGATGAAACAAGGAGTAGGCATCGATGGCATTCATGTAAACGACGTCGCTCTTGACGTATCCCGGGGCAATGCCATAAGGACTGGTCAGGATGCCCTGCTGGGGATTCCACTGTAAATCCAGTTTCAGCGCCGTCGCTACGGCGACAGACGGCAGGTAAATCTGGCCATTTTTGCCAAGAGCTCGTTTGCTCAGTTTATTTCCGTTTACGACTAAGTCATAGGCCTTGGCGATGTAGGTGACGTTGCCATCAGATGCGTTAATCTTATCGGAAATTTCCTTAAAATCAGCAAAATCTTCTACGCCATAACCAGCCAGGGCCTTCTTGACCTGAGCGATGCTCAATGACTGCCAGCCATAGCCGTCCGGATAAATATAATAGGAAACCGTATGGTCCGGGTCGACGTCGATGACCAGGCGGTCGTAGTAGACCGTAACCGGGGTCCCGACGGATACATACTGATAGAGGTCTTCCACATCGGCTTCGTTCATGCGCACACAGCCATTGGATACGTAACCGCCGATGGATTCGGGATGATTGGTCCCATGGATCCCATAGTTACCATAAAAACCGATCCAGCGGTAGCCAATCGGATTATCCGGCCCCGAGCTGATCTGGACGCTCGTATCATCCGGGTCGACCCAGGTCGGGTTTACTTCCTTATACTGAACGGAGTAATACCCTGTCGGCGTCGGTGTCGACGTCTTGCCGACACCAACATGGTACATCTTGACCTTCGTATCGCCCTCATAGAGCGTCAAGATACGGCTGGCCAGGTTGATTCCTATTTTCTTTTCCGATTCTGCCGCTTGAGCCTGCTGGCCTTTCTTGGCGGCCGTCTGGCCTTTCGTGTCTTTCTTCGCCGTTGCGGCTGGCTGAGCCGGTTTTGTTTCTTCCTGCGGCGCTGCCGTCGGCTTGATTTCTACTTTGACAGAAAAAGGAGCCGGTGCCGTTTTCAGTTCCGGCGTATCTGCCCAGGCAGCCCCGGCAGTCAGGGCCAAGACACAAGTCAAGGCCATCATTCGTTTCAGCAAAAAAATCCCTCACTTTCATCGCGCTGATGCGCTTCTATTTTGATTTACATTAATTTAATCTTCGTTTACATCATCTTCTCGTCCGCTGCCATTCAAAATCAAGTTGAGGACGACAGCCGTAATGCTGCCCAGGGTAATGCCGCTGTGCAGGACGATATTCGCCCACGACGGGAAGCTGTGGAAAAAGTTCGGCGCCGTCAGGGTGATCATGCTGACGCCGATACTGACGGCAACGATCATCAGATTGTAGGTCCCGTCGAATTTGACTTTGCTCAAGGCCCGGATACCGCTGGCAATAACCATGCCAAACATAGCGACACCGGCACCGCCTAAGACGGAATTCGGGATAGAAGCGACGACAGCCGCCATCTTCGGGAACAGGCCCAGGGCGATGAGGATGATGCCGGAAGCAGCGACGACGAAACGGCTCTTGACGCGGGTGACGGCGATGAGGCCTACATTCTGGGCAAAGGCCGTATAGGGGAAGCTGTTGAGGATACCGCCGATAAAGGTCGATAAGCCATCGGCCCGGAGGCAGCGCGCCAGGCGGCTGCGGCCGATCGGCCGGCCTACGATGGACCCGATAGCGATGCAGTCGCCTGTCGTTTCTACCATCGTGACGATCATGACGACGATCATCGACAGGATGGACCCGATGTCAAAGGTCGGGAAACCGAAGGAAAAAGGCGTAACCAGGCCTATCCAGGCAGCGTTGCCGACTTCGGCAAAGTTCGCCTGTCCCAGGGCCATGGCGATGATCGTCCCGCCGATGAGTCCCAGCAAGACCGAAACGTTGCTCAAGAAACCCTTGCCACAGCGGTATATGGCGATGATGATGACCAAGGTGATGAAGGCCAGGAACAGATTCATCGGTGACGCAAAGTCCGGTGACTTCGGATTGCCACCGCCCATCCAGTTGACGGCTACCGGCAGCAGGGTGATACCGATGATGGTGATGATCGTCCCCGTGACAACAGGCGGGAAAAAGCGGATGAACCGGCTGAAGAAGGGAGCAATGAAGAAAGTGAACAGCCCGGCAATGAGGATCGACCCGTAAATAGCTGTAATCCCGTGTTCTGCCCCGATAAGGATCATCGGCGTGACCGAAGCAAAAGTAACGCCCTGGATCATCGGGATGCGGGCACCGATTTTCCAGAAGCCCAAGGTCTGTATCAGCGTGGCGATGCCGCAGGAAAATAAGTCGGCATTGATCAGATGGACCAGTTCAGCCGGCGACAAGTGCAGGGCCTGGGCAATAATGATGGGGACGGCTACGGCACCGGCATACATAGCCAGGACGTGTTGCAGTCCGTAGGCAAAGAGCCGGCCAGCCGGCAGCATTTCGTCAACGGGATGGATCCGTTTAGTCAGGTTTTCGTTCATTTCGTAAAAGTCACCTCATGTTCAAAAAAAGCCTGCACCACGGCAAGCGATTTTTCTTTAACAATATACATACCTATAAAAAATAACCATACCGTTTTTATTATACCATTGCCTCAAAAAAAATAAAATATGTAGCTAAATTTTACTCAATCTTTACATATTCTTTTCAAAACACTGATATGTCTCTCATATACTGATTATAAGTACATAGAGGAGGAAATAACATGTTCAGTATCAGCAACAAGCACGAAGAATTCTTCGATTATCTCATGAAAAACGCCGAAAATTTCCATCGCGGCGCCATTATCGCCCATGAAGTCATGGAAGACGTCTCGACCATTTCCATGCACCTCAAGGAAATCGTCAAGCTGGAACATACGTCCGACAAGACCAACCAGGAAGTCATCTTCAAGTTATCCCGGGTCTTCATCACGCCAATCGACCGGGAAGATTTCTACAAACTGACGTGCCAGCTCGAAGACTGCATCGATTCCCTGCAGGGCGCCCTCATGCGTACCAGCATGTATCACGTCACGGAAGCACCGAAAGCAGCTGTCGCCATGACAGAACAGATTGTCACCATGGGTGAAGAACTGAAGAAGATTTTTTCCTTCTTGAAGGATATCGATCACAACGAAGCCAAGCTGATGCGTCATGCTGAACGACTGAACCGCCTCGAATCGGAAGTAGACCATATCTATCGCCAGGAAATTTCCCGGCTGTTCAGCGGGGATGAAGCAGACCTGCTCAATGTCATCCGCTGGAAAGATATCTTGGGGACCCTGGAAGAAGCAGCGGACCACGTCGAAACCCTGGGAAATACCATCAAAGAGGTGACCATGAAGTATGCTTGATACGTCGCTCATCATCATGGTCGTCGTCCTGGCCCTGGTCTTCGACTTCATCAACGGGTTCCACGATACGGCCAATGCCATCGCTACCTGCGTATCGACACGTGCCATCCGTCCCGGCGTCGCCATCGTCGGTACGGCTATCCTCAACTTCCTCGGCGCCATGATTTCAACAGGTGTCGCCAAGACGATTGGCGGCGACATCGTCGTCTCGCCAACACTCGTCAATGAAATGATCATCATCGCCGGTCTGGTCGGCGCCATCATCTGGAACCTCCTGACCTGGTGGGTCGGCATGCCGTCCAGTTCGTCTCACGCCCTCATCGGCGGCATGATTGGTGCCATCATCGTATCTGCCGGCGTAGCCGCCCTCAACGGCTGGGGTATCCTGAAGATTGTCCTGTCCCTCATCATTTCGCCGGTTTCGGCTATCATTACGGGCTTTATCATCATGAAGATCATCTTTGCCCTCTGCCATTCCTTCAAGCCGGCCAAGGTAAACCTGGCGGCCAACAGGCTGCAAGTCGTGTCAGCGGCCCTCATGGCTTTTTCTCACGGCTCCAATGATGCTCAGAAATCCATGGGGATCATCACTCTGGCCCTGGTATCGGGCGGCTTCATCACCAGCCTGGAGGTGCCGGATCTGGTCAAATTCCTCTGCGCCATGTCCATGGCCCTGGGGACCAGCGTCGGCGGCTGGAAAATCATCCGCACCGTCGGCGGCAAGATATTCAAGATGCACCCGGTCCACGGCTTTGCAGCCGACCTGAACTCAGCTGTCGTCATCTTCTCGGCCACCTTGCTTCACCTGCCCGTCTCGACGACGCACGTCGTGTCCGGCTCCATCATGGGTGTCGGCTCGGCACAGCGTGTCAAAGCCGTCCACTGGAGCGTCGCCCGCCAGATGGTCACAGCCTGGGTCATGACCATTCCCTGCACGGCTGTCATGGGGGCTTTGTCATACGTCATATTGACCCGAGTTTTCTTTTAAAAACATAGTAAAAGGAGCTGTCGCATCGCGACAGCTCCTTTTAAGCAGTTAGTGGTTAGCGGATGGGTTTAAATTTATTTTCCTGTCAGGGTACTAGGAGAGTCATCCAAATTCCTAACAGCACGCCCATCGCTGCTGTCCGTTTGGGGCGACCCCTACGAGCCACTAGCCACTAACTGCTGACTGCTAACCACTAGCCCTTTACTTCACAATTTCAATCTGGTCTTTCAGTTCGTTTTCAAATTTGATGCGGTGGGCCTTGGTGTATAAGCCGGGCATTCCGCCGGTGTGCAGGAGGATGACCTGGCGGCCCAGTTTGATTTTCTTTTCTTTGATCATCGACAAAACGCCGGCAAACATCTTACCCGTATAGCACGGGTCGAGGAGGATGCCTTCGTGGCGGGCCATGGTGTAGATGGCTTCGCGGACCCGCGGTTCCGGTTCGTTATAGCCTTTTCCGATATAGCCTGTTTCGACATGGAAGTCGCCGTCGAAATCAAAACCATATTCTTCCTTGGCCTGCTGGAAGTAGGCCTTTAATTTTTCCATGTCGAAGGGCATGACGGCAATGCCGACCAGCTTCAAATTCGACTGAATGGCTTTCAGGCCGCAATATAAGCCGAGATACGTGCCCATGCTGCCGACGGCGACATAGACCGTCGCCCCGTCGATCTGCTGTTCCCTAGCCTGAGCGTCGAGTTCACGGGCACAGTCCATATACCCCAGCATACCCGTCGTATCGCTGCCGCCCATGGGGATGAAGTAAACTTGTTCCCCTTTCTTTAGTTCGGCGGCCATGACTTTTTTGACCGTTTCTTCGAGCTGGACGTCGTGGTCGCGGCCGTCGTCATGCTTGAGGACGACGCGGGCACCGAAAATGCCATCGAGAAGCAGGTTACCGCTGAGCTCACCATCGGTATCGCCGACGGCGACGATGATGCACTTCAAGCCAAATTTCGCCGCAACAGCAGCCGTCAGGCGGCCGTGGTTGGTCTGCGGAGCTCCGACGGTTACAATAGTCGTTGCCTGGGAGTTGAGGGCTTCAATCATCAAATACTCTAATTTACGCAGTTTATTGCCACCGCCGCCGAAAGGCGTCAAGTCATCGCGTTTGATATAGATTTCACGGAATAATTCCTGCGACAGGCCCGACAGATACTGGAGCGGCGTCGGATTCGGATCTAAAATAGAAAGTTTCGGTTTCATGGGGACAGTCCTCCTTTTGTTTTCTCCATCCTACCATATTTTCCAGGAGAAGAAAAGTAAACATCGTTTACCAGGCAGCGACGCAGCCGTCGGCCCGGGGTTCCGTCCCGCCGATGAGCGTTCCCTGTTCATCACGCCAGATGATCTGTCCCCGGCCATACGTCTGGATATCGTCTTTGACAACGACGTCATGACCGCGGCGGCGCAGGGCTTCGACGACGTCTGGCGGAAAGGCCCGTTCCATTTCAATCTTCTTGCCGCCGACCCACTGCCAGCGCGGCGCATCCAGGGCTGCCTGGGGGTTGAGATGATAGTCTATGGTGTTCAGGAGGACCTGGAATTGACCCTGGGGCTGCATGAAAGCGCCCATGACGCCGAAGGGCCCGACAGGACGGCCGTCTTTCGTCAGGAAGCCGGGAATAATCGTATGGTACGACTTCTTCCGCGGCCCGACGCAGTTATCGCTGGACGGGTCCATAGAAAAGTTATGCCCCCGGTCACTGAGGGAAATGCCGTATCCCGGAACGACGATGCCTGAACCGAAACCGTTGTAGTTGCTCTGGATGAAAGAGACCATATTGCCTTCGTCATCGGCGCTGCACAAGTAAACGGTACCGCCGCAGTTTACATCAATGGGCTGCGGCAGCAGGGCTTCGTGGCCGATGAGGGCCCGCCGCTGGCTGGCATAGGCCGGAGAGAGCCAATCATCGACAGAGGTCTTCATAAAACGCGGGTCGGCAATGTATTTCTTGCCATCGCAGAAGGCCAGTTTCATGGCTTCAATCTGGCGGTGGAGTGCTTCCACATCATCCCGTTTACTGAAAGTAAACCCGCTGGCAATATCCAGAGCCATGAGGACGACCAGGCCGTGGCCGTTGGGCGGCATTTCCCAGACATCGTAGCCACGATAGGTCGTATGGATTGGGTCGGCCCACTGCGGCTGGTATGCGGCTAAATCAGTCTTGCGGATCAGGCCGCCCGTCGCCTTCGACCAGGCATCCATGGCATCGGCCAGCGCTCCATCATATAAGGCCCGGCAATGGCTGTCCCGCAGGAGTTCCAGGGACTTGGCCAATTCCGGCAATTTGAGGATATCCCCGGCTTTGGGCGCCTGGCCATGCGGGAAAAAGGTGTCGAATAAGTGCTGAAAGATCTTTTCCCCTTTATAAGCTGCAAAGGAATCCAAACTGTCAGCCAGCATAGCCGCCAGGTTCGGCATGACGGCATAACCGTCACGGGCATAGGCAATAGCCGGTTCAAACAGTTCTTCAAAGGCTAAGCGGCCAAAACGGCGATGAACTTCGGCCCATGCCGCCGGCGCCCCTGGGACCATGACCGGTTCCCAGCCCCGGAGCGGAACCTGGTCATAGCCCCGTTTTACTAATTCGTCCCGCGTCAGTCCCGCCGGCGACCAGCCGCTTCCATTGATTCCATAGAGCCTGCCCTGGGTCCATATCAGTGCGAAAGCATCGCTGCCCAGACCATTGCTGGTCGGCTCCAGGACCGTCAGGCAAATAGCCGTGGCCAGGGCAGCATCGATGGCATTGCCGCCTTTTTTCAGCATATCCAGCCCGGCCTGGGCTGCCAGGGCCTGAGACGTACAGACCATGCCCCGGCGGCCATAGACGACTTCGCGATGGGACCCATAAGGATAAGCAGAAGCATCAAAATCCATATCATTCTCCCCTTTTCTAAAAATTATAAGCATCCATTACCTAAAGAGTTCGACGAAAATCAGAGAAATCCTTTGTTTACACCTTCACGAACGACTTTTTTACCGCTATAATAATAATCATCAGTCATTTTTAGGACTTATCACAATTTACAGGTAAGGAGTAGAGCAAGTTGAAACGGTGTATGTTAATCGTCAACCCTACAGCAGGGCGTGAACGGGCGAAATACCACAAAGATAATTTAAGACGACAGCTGGAAACGATGTTCGACGACGTCGAATTACGGGAAACGCAGAAGGCCGGCGATGCGACGGAATGGGCCAAGGAAGCCGCCCTGACCGGCTTCGATTCGGTCTTTTCCATGGGCGGCGACGGGACGCTGAATGAAACCATCAACGGCCTGGCACAGGCCAACAGTGCCATCCACTTCGGTTTCATCCCCCTGGGGACCATCAACGATCTGGCACGAGCACTGAACATCCCCCTCCATCCGGAAGCTGCCATTGCCATGCTGCAGCACTGCAAGACGGTCAAAGTCGACATCGCCAAGGCCAATGACCGCTACTTCGTCAATACCATTGCCGCCGGCATCATGCCGGAAGCCGTCGGCCACGTATCTATCGAACAGAAGACACGCCTCGGCCCGCTGGCCTATTTCCTGACCGGCATCAAGGCCATGCAGGCCCACAAGACGTCGCTGTTCAAGATTACGACAGCCGAAGGTTCGACGATCCATCGCTCGCCGCTCATCGTCGCCATGCTGACCAATTCCGTCGGCAGCTTCCGCAACCTGGCGCCCCAGGCCCGCGTCGATGACGGAAAAATCTGGCTGGGCATCTTCAAGGACTTCAATTATCTGGATCTCATCAAGGTCATCCCGGAATTTCTGGCCGGTCAGCCGCTGACGTCGGAATTGATGACCTTAAAGACCATGGACCGCGTCCGCATCGAACTGCTGGATGACAGCCATCTCTCGACCAACATGGATGGCGACGAAGGGCCGGACTTTCCCTTGGATATCGAGGTCCTGCCATCATTCTTATCGGTTTACGTACCTGCATAAACGATAGACAAGGAGCGTTTACATGTTCATTAAAGGAAATTTTCTCTACACGCCGTCACGCAAGGAGCTGGCGATCCGTGAAAATCAATATGCTCATATCGAACACGGTGTCGTAACCGAATTCATGACGGACCTGCCGGAAACGATAAGCCCGGAAAAAGTCGTTGATTACGGCCAGGACATCATCATCCCGGCCTTCGTCGACCTACATATCCACGCCCCGCAGTACATCAACCGCGGCCTCGGCTTTGACGAAGAACTCCTGCCCTGGCTGGAACATTACACCTTCCCGGCAGAAGGGAAATTCGCCGATCCTGCCTTTGCCCGCCGCGTCTATACGGCTTTCCTGAAGCGCCTCAAAGCCGAAGGGACCTTATGTTTTTCCGCCTTTGCGACGATCCACAAAGAGTCAACATGGCAGCTCATGGAGCTGGCTGAAGAAATGGGTTTCAAAGCCTATATCGGCAAAGTAAACATGGACCGCAATGCCCCGGACTACCTTCTGGAAGACACAGACCGTTCCCTGGCTGACACGGAAGAACTGGCCGTCCGCTGCCGCGAAGAATTACAAAAGGTCCGCTTCATCGCGACGCCGCGCTTTGTCCCGTCGACGACGGAAAAACTGATGACCGGCCTGGGCCGCCTCTGTGAAACCTACAATCTGCCCGTCCAATCCCACCTGTCAGAAAACCGGAACGAAGTCGCCTGGGTCAAAGAGCTCCATCCCGACTTGCCGTCCTACACGGCTGTCTATGACGCCTTTGGCCTCTTGCGTCCTGAAAAGACCATCATGGCCCACGCTATCTACTTGTCAGACGAAGAAAAAAGTTTACTTCACGATAAAGGCGTTTACTTAGCACACTGTGCCCAGTCCAATGCCAATCTGACCAGCGGCATCATGCCTTTGCGGCGCAACCTGGAAAACGGATTGACCTGCACGATTGCCAGCGACGTCGCCGCTGGCCACACACCGGCCATGAACAAACAGATTGCCCTGACCATCGAAATATCGAAGCTCTATTCCCTGCAGCACGATACAGAAAAAGCCCTCACCATCGGTGAAGGCTTGTATTTGGCCACCAAAGGGCCGGGCCGCTTCTACGGCCAGACTGGCAGCTTTGAAAAAGGCTACGCCTTTGACGCCCTGGTCATCCACATGGACGATATCGAAGGCCTGGAACGGACGCCTTTTGAAAAGCTCCAGCAGTTCATCTACGACGGCGACGACCGCAACATCATCGCCCGCTATGTAGACGGGAATTTAGTGGCTGGTGATTAGTGGTTAGTGGTTAGTGGCTCGTGGTTCGTGGCTCGTGGTTCGTGGCTCGTGGCTCGTGGTTCGTGGCTCGTGGTTCGTGGCTCGTGGCTCGTGGCCAGTGGTTAGCAGTCAGCACTTGTAGGGGCCGTCCTGTCAAGGCGGCCCGTTGGGAATTTGGATGATTCTCCTAACACCCTGACAGGGAAATCGTACATATCCTTGAGCGGGCGCCCCACGTGGCGCCCCTACAAAAAAAGGGGCTGTCGCACGAAGGTTTTTGCCATCATGCGAGGCCCCTTCAACTTAAAAGTTTTTCGTTCGTAGTTCATCGTTCATCGCGATGGATTGATATTTTTAATCTCATACGACAAACGATGAACGACCTACGATCAACGTAAAAAGAGGCTGTCTTAATGCGACAGCCTCTTTTTTATTATTCAGCCGTATACGGCAAGAGTGCGATTGCACGTGCGCGTTTGATGGCAACAGTCAGTTTACGCTGATGTTTAGCGCAAACGCCAGAAATGCGGCGCGGCAAGATTTTACCGCGTTCTGTTGTGAAACGGCGAAGTTTTGCAACGTCTTTGTAATCGATCTGTTCAGCATGATCTACGCAGAAGCTGCATACTTTTCTTCTCGGTTTTCTCGAGCGATCTCTTCTCATGTATAGTTTCCTCCTTCAAGAATTAGAAGGGGTGTGTCTGACCTTTTAGAATGGGATTTCTTCGTCTGTGCTGGAACCCATGCTGTCAAAGCCGGTTCCCGGTGCAGCCGGTTTCGGCTGCGGTGCACTAGCATGCGGTGCCGGAGCAGCCTGCTGGTGTTCTGATCCCATTGTCTGGGCAACGAAGTCGCATACAACTTCCGTGCGATAGCGTTTCTGGCCATCCTGCGTTTCGTAAGAACGAACGGAGATACGGCCCTGGACGAATACACGGCTGCCTTTGGACAAGTTATTGCCACAGTTTTCCGCCAAATTACCCCAAGCAACACAAGGAATAAAATCAGTTAATTCCCGCGGTTCTGAACTGCCGGCCGGAATATACGACCGCGTGCAGGCAACGGTAAACATAGCGACTGCCCGGCCGGTCTTCGTAAAACGGATTTCCGGGTCACGAGCTAAATTCCCTAATAATTGGACTGAGTTCATACCTTTGCGCCTCCGGTTATTCGTCGATCTTGACGATCAAGTGTTTCAGAATAGTATCGTGGATCTTGATGACACGGTCGATTTCTTTGATGACGTCAGGTTCGCCTTCAAAGTTGATCAAAACGTAGTAGCCATCAGCCTGTTTTTTAACAGGGTATGCGAGATGACGTTTACCCCAGCGATCTACCTTTTCGATGGTGCAGCCGTTCTTGGTGAGAAGGTTGGATACCAATTCAACGATCGGATCTACTTCTGCTTCTTCGAGCGGTTTTGCAATAAACATGACTTCGTACTTGTTCACGAAATCACCTCCTCTTTTGGACATATGACCCTTCCCGCAGAAGGGTTAGGAGCTTGACACAGTTCAAGCTTGTTAATTATATCATAAGTGATGAGGGAATGCAAGAAAAAAGCTGCCATTCGGCAGCTTTTTCTTGTAAGTAACTCGTAGATAGTGAATCGTAGGGGTCGCCACGTGCAAGCCCCTACGACTAAAACTAACATGGGAGCCACGAACAATGAACCACTAATTTTATTTAAAATATGCTACGCCCGATTTGAAGATCGGCTGGAGTTTGTTGCCAGCGATGTTCTGGAAGACGTCTTCGGCGCTGAAGCGTTCGGTGTGCGCCATTTTGCCCAGGACTCGGCCATCGGGGCTGGTAATGCCTTCTACAGCCAGGACCGACTGGTTCGGGTTGTATTCGCTGTCATACGTAGCTTTGCCCGACAGGTCGACATACTGTGTCGCGATCTGGCCTTTGGCAGCCAGTTCACGGATCTGTTCCGGTGTGGCAACGAAACGGCCTTCGCCGTGGGAGATGGCAACGGTATGGACGTCGCCGGCTTTGCAGCTGCTGAACCACGGGCTCATGACGGAAACGACCTTCGTTTCGACCATGCGCGACAGATGACGGCCGATGGTATTGTAGGTCAGCGTCGGGCTATCCGCTTTCAACGGCTGGACATGGCCGTAAGGCAAGAGGCCGAGCTTGATCAGGGCCTGGAAGCCGTTGCAGATGCCGAGAGCCAGGCCATCGCGCTGATAGAGCAGGTTTTCCAGGGCTTCCGACAGGACGGGGTTGCGGAACAAGGTAGCAATGAATTTGCCCGAACCTTCCGGTTCGTCACCGGCACTGAAGCCGCCGGGGAACATGATGATCTGGGCTTTGGCAATGCGTTTGGCCATTTCATCGATAGATTCTGCCAAATCCTGCGGCGTGTTGTTGCGCAGTACCATGACATCCGTCGTAGCACCGGCCCGTTCAAAGGCAGCCGCCGAGTCGTATTCGCAGTTCGTGCCCGGGCAGACCGGGATGAAGACCCGCGGCGTACCAAAGGCTTCGCTGCGGCGCGGACCGTACGTCGTGAACAGAGGCAGTTCGGCGTCGCCCGTACCGCTTTCGCTCTTAATGGGGAAGACGTGGCTCAGCGGTTTTTCCCAGGCATCCTGGAGGTCTTTCAGAGAAATCGTCACGCCATCGACGGTCACATCGGCAGCGGCCGTCGTCTTGCCGACGAGGGAAACGTGATCCCGTTTGCCCCATTCAGCCGCCGTAGCCGCATCGGTTTCGACGAGGATCGAGCCATAACGGAGGTTGAACAGTTCCTGAACAGCAAAGGCCGCATCAACGGCAAAGCCAATGCCATTGCCGAAAGCCATCTGGGCGACGGCAGCGGCGATACCGCCCTGACCAACAGCATGCATGGCTTTGATTTTACCATCGAGGACAGCCTGATGGAGGAAGTCACAGTGGGCTTTGAAAGTATCGAAATCCGGCATTTCTTCACCGTCGCGGGGCAGGTCGAAGAGGAGGACGGCGTCATCAGCGGCTTTGAATTCCGGCGAAATGATATGATTGGTGTGTTCCGGTGCAATGGCAAAGGAAACGAGCGTCGGCGGAACGGTCAGGTTTTCAAAGGTGCCGCTCATGCTGTCCTTGCCGCCGATAGCGGCCACTTCCATGACCTGCTGGGCTACGAAAGCACCGAGGAGGGCGCTGACCGGCTGACCCCAGGCCTTTTCATTCGTACCCAGGCTCTGGAAGAATTCCTGCATGGTCAGGTAAACTTTCTTGCGGTCGCCGCCGAGGGCAACGAGTTTGGCGATAGACTGGATGACCGCATAGAGGGCTCCGTGGAAGGGGCTCCAAATAGCCAGATCCGGATCATACCCATGGGTAAAGATGCTGGCCGTCGTCGTATTGCCGTGTTCAACAGGAATCTTGGCAACCATGCCTTCGACAGGCGTCTTCTGGTATTTGCCGCCAAAAGGCATGAGGACCGTGCGGGCCCCGATAGTGCTATCGAAGCGTTCAGCCAGGCCCTGTTCCGACGCGATATTCAGGGTACCCATCGTATCGAGCCAGGTCTTGGCGACGTCTTTGACTTCCGGAGCTTTGAAGAAATCTTTGTCTTCCGGAGCGACGACAACGGCTTTGCGATGCTGGGTGACGCCGTTGGTATCGAGGAAAGCACGGGTAATATTGACGACATTCTGGTCGCGCCAGTGCATGACCAGTCGTTTCGTATCCGTAGCGACAGCGACAATCGTAGCTTCCAGGTTTTCTTCAGCGGCATATTTCATGAATTCATCGACGTGTTCCGGAGCGACGACGACAGCCATACGTTCCTGGGATTCCGAAATGGCCAGTTCTGTGCCATCCAGGCCTTCGTATTTCTTCGGGACTTTGTCGAGGTTGATGTCCAGGCCGTCCGTCAATTCACCGATAGCGACGGAGACACCGCCGGCACCGAAGTCGTTGCAGCGTTTGATGAGGACCGTGACTTCATGACGGCGGAAGAGGCGCTGGATTTTGCGTTCCGTCAGGGCATTGCCCTTCTGGACTTCGGCGCCGCACGTTTCCAGAGATTCAACAGTATGCTTCTTGGACGAGCCCGTAGCACCGCCGCAGCCGTCACGGCCGGTCTTGCCACCGAGGAGGATGATGATGTCGCCAGGGAGCGGTTCTTCACGGACGACGTTATTGCGCGGAGCTGCACCGAGGACGGCACCGATTTCCATGCGCTTGGCAATGAAACCGGGGTTGTAATATTCTTTGACTTCGCCCGTAGCCAGGCCGATCTGGTTGCCATAAGAGCTGTAGCCCTTAGCAGCCCCCGTCGTCAGCTTGCGCTGGGGCAGTTTGCCGACGAGCGTATCCTTGACCGGCTGGCGCGGGTCGCCGGCGCCGGTGACGCGCATAGCCTGATATACGTAGGAACGGCCGCTCAAGGGGTCGCGGATACAGCCGCCCAGGCAGGTAGCAGCGCCGCCGAACGGTTCGATTTCCGTCGGATGGTTATGGGTTTCATTCTTAAAGAGGAGGAGCCATTCTTCTTCGACGCCATCGACATCGACAGGGATGATGATGGTGCAGGCGTTGATTTCTTCCGATTCGTCGAGGTCATCGAGTTTACCGGCAGCTTTCAATTCTTTGACGGCAATGGTCGCCATATCCATGAGGGTCTGTGGTTTCTTGCGGTTCAAGTTTTCCCGCGTCGTCTTATACGATTCATAAGCACGCTGGATGGGCGCCGTAAAGGTCCCTTTTTCAAAAGAAACATCCGTGAGTTCGGTCATGAACGTCGTATGACGGCAGTGGTCCGACCAATAGGTGTCGATGACACGGATTTCCGTCACCGTCGGATTGCGTTTTTCTTCATCCCGGAAGTATGTCTGGACGAATTTCAAATCATCGAAGCTCATGGCCAGGCCCATGTGAGCCGACAATTCCTGCAAAGCGCTGTCATCCATGGCATCGAAGCCGTCGATGACGGGGACGTCAGCCGGTTTTTCCCAGGGCATTTCCAAGGTCGAAACGGGGTCCAGCGAAGCTTCGCGGGCTTCGACGGGGTTGATGCAATAATGTTTGATGGCAGCGACATCATCAGCGGATAAGTTGCCGGACAAAACGAGAACCTGTGCCGTGCGGACGAGGCTGTCGTTCTTCATGGTCAGCATCTGCAGGCACTGCATGGCCGAATCGGCGCGCTGATCGTACTGGCCCGGCAGATATTCAACGGCCAGGACTGTATCGTCCTTACCAGCCGGCAGTTCATCATAGACGGCATCGACAGGCGGTTCGGAGAAAATCATATTTTTAGCCGCTTCAAAAGCCGCATCATCGAGACCGGATACGTCATAGCGGTGATAAATGTGAATATCGGTCAACCCTTTAATCAACAGGTTTTCCTGTAAATCAGTGAGCAATCGTTTTGCTTCGTCAGCAAAAACACCTTTCTTGGCAACATACAAACGTCGGATAGACTGCATGTCATGACCTCCCTCAAAGATAGATAACTTATCATTAGACAACTTTAGTATACCTGTTTTAAAACCATAAGTAAACTTAGAATTTTATTGACTTGCCTATAAAATCGTATTAGACTAGTACTATTATAGTAGACAATGTTTACCATTTTTCATCACAGGGAGGACATGGAAGTAATGGAAGAATTGAAACAGCGAATTTTACAGGATGGCCTGGTCATCGACAACCGGATTTTAAAGATTGACAACTTTTTGAATCAGCAAATCGATACAACCCTCATCAATCATGTAGGTCAGGAGTTCGCCCGCCGTTTCAAAGACGTACACATCGACCGCATCGTCACCATCGAGGCTTCGGGCATTGCCGTAGCTTATGCGGCTTCCCTGGCTATGAACAACCTGCCTATCGTCTTTGCCCGCAAGAAAAAATCCCTGCTCACTAAGGGCGAACAGTATACGGCCAAGATCTACTCGTATACGAAAGAAGAAGAATATACGGCAACGATCAGCAAAGCTTATCTCCACGCCGGTGAATCGGTCCTCATCATCGACGACTTCCTGGCCAGCGGAGCCGCTGCTGTCGGTCTGACGGACATCGTCGCTCAGGCAGGCTGTACGGTCGCCGGTATCGGCATCGTCGTCGAAAAGACCTTCCAGAGCGGCCGCAAGACGTTGGAAGATAAAGGCTTCCGCGTCGAATCCCTGGCCCGCATCGCCCGTTTTGAAAACAACAAGCCTGTCTTCGTCGAATAAGGAGAATCATCATGCGCGCCCAATTTTTTGACGGTTTCGATTTTGCCACATATAAATTCAGCATCGTCGCCATCGAAGAGGTCGATGAATTCTTTAACATCGAAGAATTCGGCCTCCACCCCATCATGTACAATGAAGCCTGCCTGCGCGGATATACGGCGATTTTCGGCTTCAACGATGAAAAAATGCTGACCCTCCATAAGTTACTGACCAATAACAACGGCATGGAACCGCCTGCTATCGACGGCATCCATCCCGTTTCCTTCCATTCACCGGCAGGGGACCTGAAATATGAGCTCAACCACGTCATGGATTACAGCGGCTCCATCCTCATCGCCAACAGCTTCATCGACAAGTATTTCGTCCCCTTCGGCTTCCAGCTTCCCCATGCCTTCCGCAAGGTCTATGAACTGACTTTCGACAAAGGCCTGTTCGTCAAAGTCCAGGACCATTCCCAGGAAGCGCAAGAACTGCGCATCGAGTACGAAGAACCCTTGACTTCCAAGAAGAAGCTCCAGATCAAATGGGGCAATCTGACCCATAAATCGGAGGAATACGGATTCGACGACGAAACGATTGCGCAGTACATGGACCTCAGTTACGATACGAAATATTTATTTAATCACGCGTGATACATAGAAATCCCGGACAGTCGGCCATTGGCTCTGCAAGATGAGGCCATGGCCGGTTGCTGCTGTCTGGATAGGCATAGCGGCGATGTCGGCGATGATGGCCTTATCGGCATCTGATGCCGGTGCAAAGACCCGTTCAAAATAAGGTTCGGCCCCTTTGAGGATATCTTCCTTAGAATAACCAGCATCGACAGGCGGTTCTTCGGCTAAATACTGGCCAAAGAGGTCATTGGAGAAGAGGATTTTTTCCGAAGCCAACCAGGTGACCATATTATCTGGCCAGTGGAGACCCGGCGTATGGATGAACTGGAACGTATAATCACCTAAGGTCAGGGTTTCGCCATGCTGGACGACGCGGAAATCAGCCGACGGATATTTTTCCTGGAGCCGTTCTTTCGTAGCCGGCGTGCAGTATACGGGCAGATCCGGGTGGCGGTCCAGGACGGCCTGCAAAGCACCGCTGTGATCTTCTTCAGAATGATTGAGGATCAGGGCATCGATCTGGCTGACAGGCAGGACATTTTCCATATCCTGGATGTAGGCATCGGCTGCTTTATCGGGAACGGTATCGATGAGGATATTTTGTTTACCACGAAGTAAATAAGATAAGAAAGAAATAGAAATCTTAGGTTTATTGATGGTCTTACCAAAGACAAAGATGTGTGGATTCAGCGAGTATTTCATAAAGAAGACCTCCTGGCAGATTCATATTTTCCCTGGGGAATGTAGTAACATTTATATATTTCACAGGCATCCATACAACGGTTGCATCGCAGGCACTTCGTCATATCGACACGGGGCCGCCGGATGCCGTCGGCACAGGTCTGCATCGATAAGGCTTCATACGGACAAATGCTAATACAGCAGCCGCAGCCTTCACATTCCCTGCGGTTGAAATAGTCCGGGGTAATCAGTTGATCAATATGCGTTTTTTCCATCGTACTCCCCTCCTTTTGCTATACTTATACTATATCAAAAACATCTGAATAAAACTGTTGCAAATACAACAAAAGGGCTTGTCGCACGACGACAAGCCCTTTTGTTAAGTTTTACTGTAGGGGTCGCCACGTGGGCGACCCGCTGGGTATTTATATGACGCCCATGACACCTGACCGGGAAATCACATATATCCCGAAACGGGCTTGCCACGTGCAAGCCCCTACGAACCACGAATCACCAGCCACTAATTATTTAATTTCCCCAATGTCTTGGCGACGATGCGGGTCAGGAGTGCTACGGTATCGAGTTCGACCGATTCGTCGGCACTATGGATGTCGTGCGTCGTCGGCCCGACAGAGATGATGTCCAGTTTCGGATTCATGGAGAAGAAATATCCCGTTTCCAGGCCGCCGTGCATGGCTTCGATGCGGGCTTCTTTACCGGCTTCTTCCTTGTAAACGTCGGCGACGAGGGGGACGAGCTTGCTGTGCGGATTTTCTGTCCATGCCGGTTCCGGCGAAGCCAGTTCGATGTCACAGCCTGTCAACTCTGCGTAAACGGGAAGGATCGCCATCAATTCGCGCAGGCGGGCATCGGCCGATGCGCGTGGGAAGTACTGGATAGCGACATGGTCGCCTTCAGTCCGGATGGTCCCGATATTGGCCGACAAGTCCGGCAGTTTCGGCAGCAGCTGGTTCATGGCAAAGACACCGCAGTGAAGGATATTCAGCAGGCTGACCAGATTCTTCGTATCGTCAGCCGAGAAGGTCTGCGCCGGTACGTCCGCATCTTCGACGAGGAAATGGGCATTCTTTTCGACTTCACCGTATACTTCAGCGATTTCAGCCTGTTCTTCGCCAACGGCTTTCTTCACGGTTTCGCCTGCGTTTACATCGTTTACAACAATGACAGCCGAAGCTTCTGACGGAATGGCATTGGCTGCTACGCCGCCGGTGATGGAAGCCAGGACGTAGGATACGCCGGCCTGGGCAATGCGGCGGAGGGCCAGGCTCAGGGCTTTGATAGCATTGCTCTTACCATCGTTGATGGTTTCCCCGGAATGGCCGCCGGCAAAGTCTTTCGCCGTAATGGTAAACGCCTGTTTACCTTCGGCAGCCTGCCAGTGGATGGGACGGCTGAAATGGGTGTGGACACTGCCGGCCGAGCCGACGCAGAGGACGTCCATATATTCGGAGTCACAGTTGATGATGTACTGTACATCCTGGACATATTTCGGATCCAGATGAGTAGCCCCGGTCATGCCCGTTTCTTCGTCTACCGTAAAGATGAGGCGCAGCGGGCCGTGCTGGATATCCTGTTGGATGAGATAGAGCGACAAGGCGACGGCAATGCCATCATCGGCACCGAGGCTGGTCCCATCGGCATGGAGGATATTGCCTTCACGGACCAGTTTGATTTCACTGGTCATGGGGTCGAAATCGACGCCGGGCTTAGCAACGCAGACCATATCCATATGGCCCTGGAGGACCGTAAGCGGCCAATCTTCACAGCCCTGGCTGGCCGGTACATTGGCGATGACATTATATACTTCATCCTGTGTAACATCGGCAATGCCCAATTCGTGGAGACGGCTGACAATATAATCGCTGACGCCTTTTTCATGATGAGACGGACGCGGATGCTTAGCCAGTCCTGCAAATTCGTGGATGACACCTTCAATGATTTCATGATCGTTCATAGGATAAACGCTCCCTTCAAAAAGTCTTGCTTAATCGTTTATTTATTATACCACGGACGAGGCCCATCGGGCTACTATCCGCATGTGTATATTTTTGCTTGCAAAAAAGTAATTATACGGCTATTTTTCCGCGTACAGTGTACAAATTGATATATGACGAATGCAAAAAAATTGAGTATAATATAAGCATCAGTAAAGTTGTACGTTTTAGTACTTCTTAATTTTTATTTGGGAGGTTTTCTTATGAAACCACAATCAAACCTGACTGTGAACTACCCAAGTATGCCGGAATTGACGGCCCGCGGTATGATCCTCGGCGCCCTGATTACCGTTATCTTTACGGCTTCCAACGTATACCTGGGCTTGAAAGTCGGCCTGACGTTCTCATCGTCCATCCCGGCTGCAGTCATCTCCATGGCAATCCTGCGCATGTTCAAACATTCCAATATCCTGGAAAATAACATGGTACAGACGCAGGCATCTGCTGCCGGCACTTTATCTGCTATCATCTTCATCCTGCCGGGCTTGCTCATGCTGGGGTACTGGCAGGGCTTCCCGTTCTGGCAGACCTTGCTGCTCTGCGCTTGCGGCGGTTCTCTCGGTGTCTTGTTTACCATCCCCCTGCGCCGGGCTATGGTCGTCAACAGCGACCTGCCGTATCCGGAAGGCCGGGCTGCTGCCGAAATCCTGAAAGTCGGCAGTGAAATCCGCAAGGAAGAAGCCAACGGCGAAGATACGAGCAAAAAAGAAACAGGCATGAAAGATATCGTCGGCGGCACGGCCCTGGCCGGTATCTTCAGTCTCTGTTCCAACGGCTTCCACGTCGTTTCTTCGGAATTCAGCTACTGGCTCTCGTTCGGCAAAGCCGTTACCCAGATTCCCCTGGGCTTCTCGACAGCCCTCCTCGGTGCCGGCTACCTCATCGGTATCGCCAGCGGCATGGCTATCTTAATCGGCACACTCTTGGCCTGGTACGTCTTCGTCCCCTATCTGACTTCGGTCATCACACCGGCTGAAGGGCAGAGCGCAGCGGCATTTGCCAAGGCTATCTGGGCTCAGAAAGTCCGCTTCATCGGTGCCGGCTGTATCGGTATCGCTGCTGTCTGGACCTTGATCCGCCTGGCCAAACCGGTCGTCGACGGCATCAAGATGTCCATCAACGCCCTGCGTGCCAATGATACGGAAGAAAAGAAGCTGCTCCATCACACGGACATCGACATGTCGCCGAAATCGGTCGGCCTCGTATTCCTGGCCATCCTCATCGGCTTGTTCATCACCTTCTATACCTTTGTCAGCAACGCCGGCCTTTCCATGTCGGTAACGCTCATGTTCATCGTCGTCGGCATCCTGGTCGCCATCCTCATGGGCTTCTTCGTCGCTGCTGCCTGCGGTTACATGGCAGGCCTCATCGGCACGTCGGCCAGCCCGATTTCCGGTATCGGCATCCTGGGCATCATCGTATCGTCCCTGGTCGTCCTCGGTATCGGCTCTTCGGCCGGTGTCTTTGAAACCATGCAGGGTACGCAGTTCGCTACGGCCTTCGCTATCTTCATCACCAGCGTCATCGTCAGCATCGCATCCATTTCCAACGATAACCTGCAGGACCTCAAGACAGGCTATCTCGTCGGCGCTACGCCGTGGAAACAGCAGGTCGCCCTCATCCTGGGCTCGATCATCGGTTCCTTCGCCATCGCGCCGGTCCTGAACCTGCTCTATCAGGCCTACGGCTTCACCGGTGCCCTTCCGCGTGCCGGCATGGACCCGACACAGGCTCTGGCAGCTCCGCAGGCAACCTTGATGACGACCATCGCTCAAGGTATCTTCAGTGCCAGCCTCGACTGGAACTATATCCTCTTCGGTGTCGGTGTCGGTATCGCCGCCATCATCATCGACCTCATTTTGACGAAAAACACGAAATCCCTGGCACTGCCGCCGCTGGCTGTCGGCATGGGCATTTACCTGCCGCCGACACTGGAAATCCCGCTGGTCATCGGTTCGGTCATGGGTTATTTCATCCATAAGTCCCTGAAAGCCCGCGCTGCCCGCCGCAGCCCTGGCCACGAAGAAGAAGACGTAGAGGCCTGCAATCATCGCGGCGTCCTCTTTGCATCGGGCCTCATCGTCGGCGAAAGCCTCATGGGCGTCATCATCGCCCTGCTCATCGTCGTCTCCGTCACCTCTGGCGGCAGCGAAAACCCGCTGGCCCTGGTCGGCAAAGACTTCCAGTCTACAGCTGATATCCTCGGCTTGCTCTGCTTCATCGCAATGATTATCATCTTCGTCCGCCACATCTTGATTACCAAGTTCAATCCGGAAGATGCTGAAAGCAAATAATCAAATGTTACTTTCATTAAATTTTCATTAGAAATTTGATGAATCCTCGACAAAAGTCCTCATACACAAGACACTTGGCGTACTGAGGACTTTTGTTTTGTATATTTAAAGGAGGTTATTTCTTTGTTCTTTCCCAAACTCGACAAACAATCCCTGACCGACGGCATTGTCATCCCGCAGATGGTCAAAGTCCACCAATCGTTCCCGCATACAGACTTAGCCGATCCCGTAGGCACGCTGAAACAGCAGCTCCTGGCATTGGATCCGGCAACAACAAAAGCCCTCGAAGGCAAGCGCATCGGCATCACAGCCGGCAGCCGCGGGCTCCCGCATTATAAAGAAATCATGAAGGCCCTTTGCGACCAGCTCAAAGCCTGGGGCGCCAATCCTTTCGTCTTCCCGGCCATGGGCAGCCATGCCGGAGCTACTGCCGAAGGCCAAAAGGCCCATTTAGCTCAATTCGGCATCAACGAAGACTATTTAGGCGTCCCTGTCCTTTCTACGATGGATGTCGTCGAAGTGGCTACCTTAGACGATGGCTTCCCGGTCTATTGCGATAAAAATGCCTACGAAGCCGATGGTATCATCCTGTTCAATAAGATTAAACCGCATACGCACTTTAAATATAAACATGAATCGGGCCTGCTGAAGATGATCTGCATCGGCTGCGGCAAACACAAAGGCGCTTCAACCTTCCATGGCCGGGGCTATGACGCTTTCGGCCCCAATCTGGAACGCGTATCGAAAGCTTTCTTGCAGCATGTAAACGTCGTTTTCTCCGTCGGCATGGTCCAGAGCCCCAGCGATGACATCGCCGCCCTGGAAGTCATTCCGACTGATAAATTCTTTGAACGCGATGCCGCTTTACAAACGATGGCCAAAGCTGAAATGCCGCGCCTAAAGCTGCCCCACATCGATGTCCTCATCGTTGACGAAATCGGCAAGGAAATCAGCGGCACCGGCATGGACCCGAATATCACCGGCCGTACCGAACGCTTCAGCCAGGAAACAGCCTTTCGGGCCCTGGCGCCGGATATCGAACGCATCGTCATCCTGGACATTACCGAAGCGTCCCACGGCAACGGCGCCGGCTGCGGCATGGCCGACATCGTCAGTTACCGCTTCGTAAACAAGATGGATTTTTCCTCGGCTTACACCAACTGCATTACGGCTAAGTCCTTCCGCATGGCCCTCCTGCCCCTGTATGGCAACAGCGATAAAGATGCCATCGAAATGGCCATGGCCCACGCCTTCCTGACCGATCCGAACCAGGCCAAAGTCGTCCGCATAAAGAACACGCTGAAATTGGAAGATATTGAATGTTCCGTCTCGTGTTTACAGGATATAAAAAACGATCCGGATATGACAGTCACATCCGAACCGTTTACATGGAAGTTTAATGAAGAAGATAATTTGTGGTAAATTTAGTTTTTATGACCGATGAAATCCATCCAGGCGAAGAGTTCATCCAAATCGTAGTCACCAGCATGGCCGCGGGCCCAAGGCGAAGCAAAGTCGACGGTATAGCCGGCCTGCTGCAGGCGCGCCGCCAAGACTGCCGGTACGGCAATCGTCGTATCGCGGTCGGCTTCGCCATGGCGGATCCGCCAGTACTGAGCCGTCTTGACGCCGGACTTCCCGATGTAGTTCAGCGGATTCAACAGCTTGACGATGCCTTTATCAGCCAGAGTAGTTCCTGCCGTGAGGGAATGGGTTTCCCCATATTCCGTGAAGTGCTGTTTATCAATGGTCGCCGTCCCGAATTCCTGGTTTTCCCCAGTGCTGAGGTCCAGCCCGTCAAAAGCTGGAGCGGCTTTCAGGCGCGTAACATCTGCGGCATAGCCGGCTAAATCCATATCGGTTACTTTGCCATCTTTAATAGTCAGCCACGTCTTGGACGATAAATCAGTCCCGTTGTCGAGCGCTTTCTGGGCCGAAGCCATGTAAATGGCTTTAATATAATTAGCAAAAGCCCCTTTCCCGTTGGCATCCAGGGTCAAGGCATTTCCATTCTTATCCACCAGATGTAAACTATTGATATAGGCCGGATACATAGCCTTTAAGTCTTTCGAAGCCTGCTGCTGAACAGCCGTCATTTCGGTCCCGGAAGCCGCTTCTGTCGGCGCGTTGTCCGGACGGTTGGTGACGACGCCTGCCGGTTTTGCCTGACCCTTGCCTGCCGGCGGCGGCATCATGCCGCCCATATTCCCCTGGTGATACGTGTTTACACCGTTAAACATCCATTCATAAGCCATATCGGCATGGTCCAGGTCGGTAATCGGGCAGTATACGCTGGAAGCGTAAATATCGTCGCGTTCATCAGCCGCGCCAAGGGCTTTCAAATAAGGTTCATAGTCCCGGCTGTCTCCCGTCGCCCCGATGAGCGTCGACAAAGCGCCGCCAGCACTGGTCCCGTTAGAAATGATTTTTTCCGTATCGCCAGGCAGTTTTCCAGCGTTATGGCGCAAATAACGGACAGCCGCCTTCATATCGACGATGAGTGCCGGAGCCTTGCCGGTATACGTGCCGTCCGCGGCCTGGTTTGTCCGTCCGCGGGCTCCCGGAGCTGCGACGACATAGCCTTTGGAAAGGGCGACGAGCATGGCATTGGCGCCGCCAGTCATACGGTCATTTTCAGACGGCTGCCCCGGTGCCCCCGGCATATAGCCGCCGACTGTGTTGGGCAGGAAAATCGGGGCCGTTTTGGCGGTATAGCCATTGATCGTCTTGCCCTTGAAATAGCCTTCAGGAACATAGATATTCATGGACTGGTACGTCGTATCGACAGGCCGGGCTACATACACCCGGTTTTCATAGGCCCGGAAGGCCACTTTTTTGCCATCGACAGTCATCGTCTTCTTTTCATACTTCGTCGTATCCAAATCGAGACTATACGTCTGCTGCACCGGAGCGGCCTGGGCCGTTTTAGCCTTGGCCTGCGTGGCAGCCGCCACGGCCTGTACCGGTTCTGCTTTGGCTGTATCAGCTGCCAATACCAGACCGCCAGTCATCATAAAAAACAGCGCTGCTGCGCACATCTTATTTCTACCTTTCATAACTTCAATCACCTTTCTCTAAAAATAGTTTTAATTACAACCATTTCTTTCTGCCTTAGTATACCATAGAAATGTGGCGATGCTATGACAGTTTGGAAAAAAAAAGAGGCTGTCGCATTAAGACAGCCTCTTTTTACGTTGATCGTAGGTCGTTCATCGTTTGTCGTATGGGATTAAAAATATCAATCCATCGCGATGAACGATGAACTACGAACGAAAAACTTTTAAGTTTAAGGGGCCTCGCATGATGGCAAAAACCATCGTGCGACAGCCCCCTTTTTAAGGGATTAGCAGCTAGTGGCTAGGGGTTAGCGAATACTCTATACTATAAACTAGAGATCCTGTATGATAGCCGAAATTCCCCCGCACCTATCAGCATTTCCGCCACCAGGTCTGTACTACGGAAGCCCCGACGTGCCAATAGTAAAGGATGTGGTCAGCCAGTTGTGAACATCGTTTACTATGGTAAACGACATGGCTGGCTGCAGCGCCTATGAAGAAGCCGCCGACGACATCGCTGACGTAATGAAGGCCGCTGAGTATCCGTGACGACGCCAGGACGCCAGTCCAGGCCAAAGCGGGCAGTCCCCAGGGGTTGCGCCGGACCAGGAGCATCAGGGAAATGGCCAGGCTGTTCATGGAATGGTTGCTAGGGAAAGACGCATTGGCTTTGTGACGAACCAGGGGCGCCGCGTCACCGCGGACAAAAGGCCGTGGTCGATGCCAGATTTTACCGATGACCCAGGAAACGGAAGACCCCAGGATGACGGAAAACAGACAGTAAACTAATGTCTTCCGTCGTTTAATCTGTTCTGAAAGCGGACGCGGCCGGAACCACTCGACAAGACCATAAAGGATGAACAGCCAGTAACCGAACCGGGTAATCCAGGTAAGGATCCGGAGCCAGGTCCTGCGCCGGGCAATGAACCATTGAGCAAATAAAAAGATAGACCTTGCCATGATAGCCTCTCTTTCAGCCGGACTCAGCCCTGTTTTTCGAAGGCATCCTGCATCGTTCCCGCCACGTCAGCTAAGGAAATACTGCGCATCTTATCTTCCATGGCATCCTGCACCTGATGCAGCCTGTTATCCAGACCGGCATGAATCGTCTTGCCTACGGGGCACTGCGGGCAGGGGTGTTCGTGAAAATGAAAGAGCGAATCGCCGCCGACGCAGTCTACGGCATGGTAAACGTCATATAAACTAATGTCAGCAATCGGTTTTTCCAACGCGGTACCGCCGGTCCCGCGCTTGACCTGGATCAGTCCGGCCGCTTTGAGCTGGATGAGCAGTTTGCGGATGATGACAGGGTTCGTCCCTACACTGGCAGCGATGAAGTCACTCGTCACTTTTTCCGTTTTGCCAAAGTAATCGATGCACAGCAAGGTATGGACGGCCATGGTAAATCGACTGGAAATCTGCATACAGAAGGACTCCTTAAATAGCTTTTAATTCACGGAGGATCGCCAGATCAGCCGTACAAGCCGGGCAGTCACAGAATTTAGCGCCTTTGGCCTGAATATCTTTAGCATGAGCCAAGAGCTGTTTTGCTGCATCGGCCCCCATGATCTGGACAGCATGTTCCGAAGCCGCAAAGGCCAGGAGTTCATCAATCGTCGCAACACCCTGCTTCAAGGCTTCGATATAAGCCGGCGCAGCGGCATCTTTATCGGCAGCATCAAGCCAGGCCTGCGCGGCCGTTTTCAGCGTCGGATTACAGCTGGGAGCTGCCATCAAATCATGTGTTTTTGCCGTAACGAATTCTACTGTTTTTGCATCCATTGTAAAAAACCTCCTATAACATGACGAATCAAAATATACAGGATAGAATCATCCTGATTACATCCTTATCATACGACATTTTAATTGTAAAGTCAATGGTTACACATCATGTATTTTGTTGAACTATTTTAAACTAATTTATTTCGGTTTAAATGTTTGCTATTCGCTTGGTTATCACATTTTAAAAGCGAGTTCGTTCTCTATTTAAACACTCTTATTTGCATGTAAACAATTACAAAAAAAGAGGCTGCGCACGTGCGACAGCCTCTTTTAAGTGGTTAGCAGCAAATTTGAAACCCTCCACTAACCACTAATCACTAGCCACTAGCCACTAGCCACTAGCCACTAATCACTAGCCACTAGCCCCTTTTAATTTTTATTTCCGGGCAGCCTGAACGGCGGCGATGAATTTCTTGGCCGTTTCTGTGATTTCATCGGCTGTCTTGCCACCGCCGGTGAGGGCACCGCCGGCACCGACAGCGACGCAGCCGGCTTTGATCCAGTCACCGGCGTTTTCTACATTGACACCGCCGGTCGGCATGAGCGGAGCCTGCGGCAGGGGACCGTGGATGGCCTTGATGGCTTTCATGCCCAGGATTTCCCCAGGGAAAATCTTGACGACGTCGGCGCCGTATTCCAGGGCCGTAATGACGCCGTTGAGGGTCGTCGTCCCCGGCATGACAGCCACGCGGTAGCGGTTGCAGAGCTTGATCGTTTCTACGTCCAAAGCCGGCGATACGATGAACTGAGCGCCATCGAGGATGGCGATGCGGGCCGTAATGGCATCGAGGACCGTACCGGCGCCGATGAGGACGTCGGGATCGTCGGCATACTTCTTGGAAAGAGTCGTGATGACTTCATGAGCCCGCGGCGTCGTGAAAGCCAGTTCAATGGCCGTGACGCCGCCTTTGATGCAGGCTTCAGACATCATGATAGCTTCTTCCGGGCTGTTGCCGCGGACGACGGCGACGACACCAATTTCCTGAATCTTCTTGACAACATCTAATTTATCCATTATTGTTTCTCCTTTGTGTTCATAAATAATCGCAGGCCGCAGTTCGCAGGTCGCAGCGGTCCTCTGGGACCGCCATCGTAGGGGCGTCCACGTGGGGCGCCCGTTCCACATCGATCGGCCATGTCCTATTCACGGTTAATGGGGCCGTTTTGCACCAATCATATTGATTGATACAGGTGTCATTAACGCAGGTCGCAGGCCGAAGCGGTCCTTTGGGCCCGCCATCGTAGGGGCGTCCACGTGGGGCGCCCGTTCCACACCGATCGGCCATGTCCTATTCACGGTTAATGGGCCCGTCCCAAAGGGCGGCCCGTTTGTGGGAATCCTACAACCAACATCATGCATTCTGCTGGAAAGCTTCCAACTGCTTCCGCGTCGGTAAGCCTTCGTTATCGCCGGCGACCTGGATGGCCATGGCCCCGATGGCAGCGCCACGGCGGGCAGCATCTTCCAGGCTCAGGCCGTCCAGGATGGCGCTGGTAAATCCGACGGCAAAGCCGTCGCCGGCGCCGACCGTATCGACGATGTGGTCGACGTGATAGCTGGGCACGCGGTATTCCTGGCCGTCCGCCGTGCAGATATAGGTCCCATGGCTGCCGCCCATCTTGATGACGACGGTCTGGACGCCGCGCTGCAAGTAATAGCCGGCAATATCCTTTTCATTATCCATCCCCGTCAGGATCCGGCCTTCGTTAAGGCCGGGCATGACGATGTCGGCGTACTGAGCCGCGTCGTTGATGACACGGGCCATGATTTCCTGAGATTTCCAGAGCATAGGCCGCAGATTCGGGTCAAAGGAAATGCGCACGCCTTTGCCGTGAGCCCGCATCATCAGCGTATAAATCGTTTCCCGGCACGATTCCGACAGGGCCAGGGGAATCCCTGTGACATGCAGGTGGTCGACGCCGGTCCAGTCGATACCGGAGAGGTCCGCCGGCTGGAAGTGGGAAAAGGCCGTATGCTTGCGGATATTGGCGACCGTCGGGTCCCCTTCCAGGACCTTTTCCTTCATCTGGAACCCCGTCATATGGTCGTCATCACTCCAGACGTAATCGTCATGGATGCCATTGGCCTTGAGGAAATTGCAGATGCACTTCCCGAAGGGGTCGACGCCGACCTTGGAAATATACGACACATCATTGCCCAGCCGGGCCATGCCGACGGCATAATTCAGTTCTGCCCCGCAGACATGACGGGAAAAATGTTCCACCTTTTCCAGCGGTCCTACTTCTTCTGCAATCAGCAAGCCCATGGCTTCGCCGATAGTAAGCACTTTACTCATGGTGATCCTCCAATTGTGCCTTTATTTTGTCAATCATCTCTTCATAGGCGGCATCTGTTAAATAGACGCGGTCCGGATTCATGGCAAAGGTACTGTTCCATTCAAAATCATCTTTGTATTTCGGCACCAGGTGAACGTGGAGATGGTGCCCGGTATCGGCATAAGAACCATAGTTTACCTTATCCGGATGGAAGGCCTGATGAATCGCTTTCGCCGCCTTGGCGACGTCAGCAAAAAAGGCATTTCGTTCGTCGTCACTCAAGTCCGTCATTTCACTGACATGATCTTTATAGGCGACGATGCAGCGGCCGGGATGACTCTGTTCCTTGAACAGGACCAGCATACTGACTGATAAGTCGCAGATGTAAATGCCGAATTTAGCAAGCGGCTCGCCTTTGACGCAATAGCCGCAGGTATTATCTTTCATGACAAATCCTCCTTATTCAATCGTGCCGTGTTCCCATTTCCCATGATTCAGATCGTCGGCAATCTTCTTGAATTTATCGTCTGTCAAACCGTAGAAGAAGTAGAGAATGATAGCGGCAATACCGAGAGCCACGCCAGGATACAAGGTCATAGCGGCTTTAATGCCCATCAAGGTCATTTCACTCTGGACGGCATTGGCGACGTAGCCTGTCAGTACCAGGATGCCCGAACTTACGACAGCGGCCAGGGCCTGGGCGATTTTACGGGAGAAGTTGAAGGCAGCATAAGTAATGCCTTCTTTACGGATGCCGTTGTGCCATTCACTATAGTCGATGACGTCGGAAACGAAAGCCCAGGTAACGCCGTTTGGAATAGCCAGGGCGACGTAACCAATCGTAACCAGTACGATGAAAGTGTAAATATTGGTCGGGATAACGAAGTTCAAGAGGTCAGCTGCACAGCCGATGAGCAGGCCGCCGATAGCCGTCTTTTTCTTGCCGAACATCTTGACCAGTTTCGGGATGAGCAGGATACCGACGACGGAGCAGCCCATCATGATGCCGTTTACAACCGGCTGCAAGCCCATATGGCCTAAATTATACTGACAGAAGAAAATCATCATCTGGTTATTCGTATTCATGGCCGAAATAGTAAACAAGGTCATTAAAATGATGCATAAAAGCGGTTTGTTAGTAAACACGAGTTTAATATAATCCGAGAATTTCGCTTTCTGTTCATTCTGGGTATTGCGCTTGACCGGAACGTGTTCATGGCAGTTGAAATAGCAGATGGCAAAGCCGATGACACCGATGATGGACATGACGATAGACGCGGCAAAGAAGCCTTCATGAGGCGAAGCGAACATGAGGACGACAGGGACAAAGGCCATGCCGGTAATGAGCTGGGCCCCGATGGAACCGGCCTGGCGGGTCGTCGCCATCTGACTTCGTTCTTCAACATCGCGGGTCATGACACTGGCCAGGGAAGAATACGGGATGTTCGTGAACGAGTAAACAAGGCCCCAGGCCATGTAAGCACCATAGGCAAAGAGAATCTTGCCCGTCGGCGAAAGGTCCGGCATAGTAAAGGTAATAATCGTCAAAATGGCCAGGATGACTGCCGACGCCATCATGACCGGGCGGAACTTGCCGCGGGGACCGATATTCTTGCGTCCATCGATGACCGAACCGGCGATAGGATCCATGAAAGCATCAAAGATTTTGGTAAAGGCAAAGATACCTGCAACGGCAGCTGCCGGGATGGTGCAGACGTCGATCCAGTATTTCGTCAAATAAGCCTGGCCCAAGTCGAACATGAAGCCGTTCCCAAAGTCACCGAAACCGTAACAAATTTTTTCACGCCACGATAATTTGACATGGCCTTCCTTAGAAGCTGCCGGTGCAACGGTCTCCGTCTTGTTCGGCAACGTCCCTGCTTGTGTGCTCATAGCACTCCCTCCTTATAAGGTAACACCGTTTTTAAATATAGCCAGTTCGTGTTTGTCCAGCGCTTCCGATTTCGCATGAACACGACCAGACGCTACGTCAAGGATATATTGGAAAAGGCGGTCGGCTGCGGCTTCCCGCGATTCCCCTTCAGCAATGGTCCCGGCATTGAAATCAATCCAATTCCGCTTGAAACCAGCCAGGTGACTATTGCTGGAAATCTTAATCGTCGGTACGGGGCAGGCAAACGGCGTCCCCCGGCCCGTTGTAAACAGTACCATATGTGCTCCGGCAGCAGCCAGGGCATTCGAGGCCACTAAATCATTCCCCGGGGCCTGCAACAAGTTAAGGCCCTTTTTCGTCGCCCTGTCTCCATAGGCGAGGACATCTTCGACGAGAGCCCGGCCGCCTTTCTGGACACAGCCCAGGGACTTATCTTCCAGCGTCGTGATGCCGCCGGCCTTATTGCCTGGCGATGGATTTTCATTGATTTTTTCGCCATAACTCATGAAATATTCTTTGAAGTGATTGATGAGGCCGACGGTCTTGTCGAAGACTTCCCGGTTGCGGGCCCGGTTCATGAGCAGCGTTTCGGCGCCGAACATTTCTGGCACTTCCGTCAGGATCGACGTGCCGCCGGCTGCGATGAGGCGGTTGGAAATCTCTCCGACCAAGGGATTGGCCGTAATGCCCGAAAAACCATCGGAGCCACCGCATTTCAAGCCGATAGTCAGCAGCGATGCATCGCAGGGCTGGCGATGGAACTGAGCTGCGTAAGCGCAGAGTTCTTTGACGATTGCCGTGCCGGCTTCGATTTCATCTTCTACATCCTGGCAGACCAGGAATTTGACCCGGTCCGGATCATAATCACCGATGACTTCTTTCATCAGGCTGACCTGATTGTTTTCACAGCCCAGGCTCAGGACCAGGACGGCACCGGCGTTAGGATTGTGAATCAAACCACTTAATATCTTTTGCGTATGGACCTGGTCATCACCCAGCTGTGAACAGCCGTGGGGATGGCTATAGGCATAGATACCGTCGATATTATCGGTCTTATAGGCCTGGGATGCCGATTCAATGGCTCTGGCAATATTGTTGACACAGCCGACGGTCGGAATGATCCAGACTTCGTTGCGGATACCGGCACTGCCGTCACTCCGTTTGTAGCCCAGGAATTCGTATTTTTTTTCACTTTTCCAGGGAGAACGATCGGCCTTTTCCGGTTCGTAGGTATAGTGAAGTAAATCACCGAGTTTACTTTGGACATTCTGCGTATGGACCCAGGCCCCGACGGGGATATCCACTTTGGCGGTGCCGATGGGGAAGCCGTATTTGATGACATCTTCGCCTTTGGCAATCGGCTGCAGGGCTACTTTATGTCCTGCCGGGATATCCTGGCAGACAGTAAAGGTCCTGCCGCCAGCCGTGACGACGCTGCCTTTGGCAACGGCGTCAACAGCTACGGCGACATTATCATGAGGGTGAATTTGGAATACGTTCATCGTTTACTCCTTTGTCAATTCGGCAATATGATCCTTGACGCCGACGTCAGCCATGCGGTCCAGATGAGCCGTAACGGCATCGGCAAAGCCTTCGATAGCTGACAGGTCTTCGCCCCACCAATCGCTGCGTCCCATGATGGCTTTGACATAATCAGCCGTCGTTTTTCTGGCCTGTTCTTTGACGAAAGCCAGTTTATCTTCATCATCGTGGATTTCATAAGTATTGCCCGGCCGCGAACCGATGAGGCAATGGTCACCGGCCTGGGTCGTCCGATAGAAGGCCAGGAAAGCGGCAAAAGAATAGGTCAGCCATTTGGGAAGCCTTCCTGTAGCTGCCAGACTATCCTTGAATGTCGGCAGGATACGGGCTTTCCACTTAGAAATCGAATTCAGGGAGATAGAGAGCAACGCGTGCTTGACAAAAGGATTTTCAAAGCGTTCATAAACGGCCTTGGCAAAGGCAACGGCCTTTTCTTCCGGCAGATGAACGGTCGGAACGATTTCATCGAAAACCGTCTGGTCGAGAGACTTACGGATGACCGGGTCTTCCATACACTGGCCGACATAATCGAGACCTGCCAGATAGGCACCGAGAACCATCGACGTATGAGCCCCATTGAGGATACGTACTTTCTGTTCCTTAAAAGCCTGGATATGATCCGTGAATTCAACATGGAATTTACTTGAGTTTAACGGCAGGCGCGAAGCCAGTGCCGGGTCGCCGATGACCCATAAAGAGAACGGTTCGGCCTGGTCGAGCAGGTTGTCTTCATAGCCCAGTTCGTCCTGCAGAGCCGCGATGGAATCAGCCGGATAGCCGACGACGATGCGGTCGACCAGAGTATCCGTGAACTGGCAGTGCTGGTCGAGCCAGGCCTGGAAAGGCGCTTCCAGTTTCCACAAGGATACATATTGGTTTACACAACCCTGAAGGAGTTTACCGTTGTTGTCATTCAATTCCGTCGGCAGCATAGTCAAGCCTTTATCGGCAGCGCCTTTATAAAAGGTATAGCGTTCATAAAGGAACTTCGTCAATTTAGCCGGGAATGTCGACGGCGGGCAATCGTCAAAGGCGTCCTTTTCATCAAAGGTGATGCCGGCTTCCGTCGTATTCGATACAACGAATTCCAGCGAATCTTCATGAGCCAGGGCCATGAAAGCCTCATATTCATCACGGGCGCTGATTACGGTCTGGACGGAGGTAATGACCCGATTTTCTTTATAGACCTTGCCATCCTGCTGACCGCGGAGGCAGACCGTGTACACATCATCCTGCTTGGCGAAGCGGTCCGTCTTGCCCGACCGGGGCATGATGACAGCGACGCTGCCATCAAACCCGTTTTCTTCATTAGCCACATCGACAGCATAATCGACGAAAGCCCTCAGGAAATTACCTTCCCCAAATTGCAGGATACGGATGGGATGTTCTGCTTTTTTATAAAGTTCACTGACGTTTTTCATCGTTTACCCTCCGTTTACATCTGGAACTGGAAGTAGTTGGCTACGTTGTTATAGCAAATATCTTCGACGAGCTGGCGAAGCGCTTCTTCATCATTTGGATATTCGCCATTTTCGACGAGATTGCCGATCCAGTTGCAGAGGATACGGCGATAGTATTCGTGGCGGGCATAGGATAAGAAGGACCGGGAGTCGGTCAACATCCCCAGGATGTTGCCAAAGACAGACAAGTTGGCAATACTCGTCATCTGGTCGATCATGCCCTGTTTCGTATCATTGAACCACCAGGCAGCGCCCTGCTGGATTTTGCCGCGGGCTTCAGGTCCCTGGAAAGCACCGATAATGGTACCGATCATGGCGTTATCGTTCGGCGTACCGGAGTAAAGGATGGTCTTCGGCAGGATATGACGTTCATTGAGATGGTCCAGGAAGGCGATGAGGCCTTTGCAGCAGTTACCTTCAGCTACGCTGTCGAAGCCCGTATCCGGTCCCAGCTTACGGTACATTTCCGAATTGAGGTCGCGCAAGGTAGCAAAGTGGAGCTGCATGACCCAGCCGCGTTTATAATATTCACCGGCCAAGTAAGTCAGGACAGCTGTCTTATAGGCTTCTGTTTCTTCTTTGCTGATGCTTTCGCCTTTCAAGGCTTTGGCAATGATGGCATCGATTGCCGGTTCATCGGCTTCACGGCAGAAGACGTATTCCAGTGCATGGTCCGTAGCGCGGCAGCCCATTTCTTCAAAGAAGGCGATGCGCTTATCCATAGCTTTGCGGATATCGGCAAAGGTCTTGATTTCAACACCGGCAGCCTGACCGAGGCGGGCCATATAATCGGCATAGCCTGCTTTATCGACGTTCATCAGTTTGTCCGGACGCATGGCCGGATATACTTTAGCACTGCAAGTCTTTTCTTCTTTCAATTTCTGATGCCATTTCAAATCATCAGCCGGGTCATCGGTCGTGCAGATGACTTTGACATTGGACTGTTCGATCAAGCCCTGGACGCCCATGCCTTTTTCCTGCAACTTGGCATTGCAGCGATTAAAGATGTCTTCAGCATTCTTTTCCGTCAACGGTTCAGTAATGCCAAAATAGCGCTGCAGTTCCAAATGACTCCAATGATACAGCGGATTGCCAATAGCTCGCGAAAGAGCTTTCGCATATTCGACAAACTTTTCCAAGTCCGTCGATTCCGTCCCGGTGACTTTTTCTTCCGGCGTCCCATTCGAGCGAATCAGGCGCCATTTATAGTGGTCCCCGCCGAGCCATACTTCGGTAATGCTGCGGAAATGGTGATCTTCTGCGATTTCCTGTGGGGAAATATGGCAGTGGTAATCAATGATCGACATATGTTCTGCATAGTCGTGGAATAAATGCTTGGCCGTAGCCGTATCCAATAAGAAATCTTTGTCCATGAATTGTTTCATTGTGTCCGTCTCCTCCCAATATAAGGCCGCTGGTTTCATCGGTCATTGGCAATTTTATTGTAAGCTCTTACATTTATCTTCACTGAAAGAATACCATGTCATTCCCTAAGTGTCAACGCAATATGATTTTTCCGTATCGATTTTGAAAAATTAATCATTTTCCATGCTTTAATCTCATAAATATGAAGTAATATCTCGTTTTATTATTCCTTTTGTGCCTAGATATTCCCATTCTTCTATTCCATATGGTTAAGCGCTTACATTTCATATTTCTGTAAGCTCGCCTTTTTTCAGAAAAAAGTGTGTTATAATGTAAGCAATCCAGATTTTTTACACAAAGAGGAACGATTGCCATGAACATCACCATTTACGACATCGCCCAGAAATGCAATGTATCGATTGCCACCGTCTCCCGCGTCCTCAACGGCAGCACACGGGTCAGCGAAAAGACGCGGGCGAAAGTCCTTCAAGTTATGAAAGAAATGGGCTATAAACCCAATCCCTTTGCTCGGGGCTTAGGTCTCGATTCCATGAAAATCGTCGGCGTCATCTGTACCGATGTAGCCGATATTTTCTATGCCCATGCCGTATCCCTGCTGGAAGACGGCCTGCGGAAGCACCATTTTGACGTCATGCTTTCCAATACCGGCAGTGATACAGGCCATAACGGGAAATATATCTCCGATATGGCGGACAAGCATGTCGACGCTATCATCACCATCGGCACGCCATTTTCTTCCGAATCCGATGTCCGCCAGCTCTGCGAAACGGCCCGGCAAATCCCGGTCATCACCATTAACAGCGATTATCATCAGCCCAATATGTACAGCGTCGTCTGCAATGAAAAAGAAGGCATGAAAATGGTCATCGCCGCCTTGGCCGCAAAAAACTGTCAGGACATCCTCTATATTTACGACTCCCTCACTTACAGCGGCCGCCATAAGCTCGACGGTTTCCGCCAGGGAATCATGGAATGGAGGTTAACAGAAAAACCGGAGCTCATCCAGCAGATTCCCCGGACGCTGGACGATACAGAAGCACTCATCGACCGTTTAGTCGCAGACAATATCCCCTTCGATGCCATCGTCACCTCAGAAGACATCTTTGCCGTCGCTGCCCAGCGTGCCGCCTTGCGCCATGGAAAAAACATTCCCGTCATCGGCTGCAATAACTCCATCCTCGCTCAATGTGCCACGCCGACCATTACCAGCCTGGACAACAAACTGTCCAGCCTTTGCAACGCCGCCGTCCATATCGTCACCGAACTGACCGGAAAAGAAGCCGATTCCGTACCGGTCCGCACCGAATTCAGCGCCGACCTCGTAGAACGGGAAAGTTTCAGGAGGTAAAAAAAGGGCTTGTCGCACGACGACAAGCCCTTTAAAGTTGTTAGTGGCTAGCAGTTAGTTGTTAGCGGATGGCTTTAAATTTGAAGGTTTTCGCAGCAAACTCCCAACTCTGAACGATAAACTATCTTTACCGGAAATATTCTGGATATTCTTTTTTCAGCACTTCCACGTCGCCCATGACCTTGTTGATGTGTTCAGTCATGATCTGCGTGGCCATCGCTGTATTGCCGGCAAAGATAGCACCGACGATGCCTTTGTGCTGTTCGTAGAGAAGATTCATCTGCTCAGCGGCATCGCTGACATTGAGGACGCGGGCCCGGGCATAATCCAGGTTCGATTCCTGGACAATCTGCCAGATATGCGGTTTCCCACAGCCTTCATAGAGCAGGGAGTGCAGGGTATTATCACTCTTGAAGAATTTTTCTGCATCTTTCGAAGTAATGAATTTTCCCTGCTCGAAAATACAGAATTCCAGTTTCGTCCGCCACGGATCCGGAAAATCCTGGCAAGCCAGTTCTACGATAGCCCGTTCCAACGTGACCCGGAAAAAGCGGAACTCCGCCAGCTGTTCCGTGTGAATCTTGGACACGAACGTCCCGCGCTGCGGCAAAATTTCGAGCAGCCCCTTTTGCGACAGGCGGATGAAGGCTTCCCGCACCGGTGTCCGGCTGACGTTCAAGAAGCCCGACAGTTCCTGTTCAGACATGGCCGTACCTGGCGGCAGCTTCAAAGACATAATGTTTTCATACAACACGCGATAAGCGTATTCCCGCACCGTTTCATTCGGCGCTTTTTCAAATAATTCCAAATTCTCCATAACAACTCCATCATTCTGAAAATCAATGCCTGTTTTTCTCAAATTCATCTTATCACAAAACGGGCACAAATTGTATATTTCCAGAAGAAAAAAAGCACCATTTCCAGTGTTAGTAAATTGATTTATTTTGATTTACATACTTATAAACGGCTTAATTACTGAATTTTTATTTTATATTATCGCGTCATTTAAACGGATTGTGTGAATGTGTAAATCATACGGTTCGAGTGCCCCATACAGTTTAGATTAACCGTCACTATAGTTGGGGAACTAGTCAAGTGGCGGTTATTTCACTATTGAACCTCTCCCGCTTATAGAAGCGGGAGATTCTTGAGAAGGTTGCTGTTTAAGTTTCCTCCTGAAATCAGGATAGCCTTATTCTCAAAGGGCTGTCCAAAA